>NZ_JBSFTC010000078.1:0-38875 GCF_053590415.1 Nonomuraea sp. NPDC003201 | reverse complement strand
ACGCCACGCCCACGGCGAAGCCCACCAGCGTGCCGATGAGCAGCAGCCGGAGGCTGACGAAGATCCGGCGGCCCATCTCGTCATTGACCGAGCCGAGAACGGCGCGGGCATCAGGATCACAGTGAGCGGGCTGCCCGCGCTGGCCGCCGCCGAGCTGAACAACGCCCAGACCCTCCTGGACACCGCGACCCCCCTGTCCAGGCTCACCGGCGAGGTCGAGGTCGTGGTCGTGCCCGTCCACTCGCCGTTCGGGGACTTCGAGGCGTTCGGCGCCCACCTGCTCGCCAGTCCGGGCCAGACGCAGCTGGCGGGCGGGCCCCAGGGGGAGCCCGACCACCTGCTGTTCGGCCTGATCGCCAGGGGGCTCGGCGCCGACACCCGCCAGCTCGACTACACCGGCTACCCCAGCAGCCAGGAGGCCGTCACCGCGCTGCTGTCCGGCAAGGCCGCGGCGGCCGCGGGCCCGCTGGCCGACTGGCGCGCGAGCATCAAGGCCGGCCAGGTCAAGGCGCTCGCGGTGTCCTCGGCCAGGCAGGTGCCCGGCCTCGACGCTCCGACGCTGCTGGAGTCCGGCGTACGGGTCGACTTCGCGGACTGGGCGGCGGCCTTCGGGCCCGAACGCATGCCGGACGAGAGCCGCGAATCGGCCATCCGCATGTGCGAGGACGTGACCGGCTCGGCCGACTGGGAGGCGGCCTGCCGGTCCGCGGGCTGGATCTCGATCCCGCTCAGCGGCGCCGACTTCAAACAGTGGCTGGGCTCCGAGGTCGAGCGCACCCGTGCCGTCCTGCGGGATCTCGGCCTGCTCGGCACCACCAAGGCCACAACATGCTGGGGTAGTTGCGGGAACGGCCACTAGATGTAGGATCCTGCTCGTCGCTGGTTCGCCTCTCCGGAGGCGGAGCAAAAGGGAACCCGGTGTGATTCCGGGGCTGCCCCGCAGCGGTGAGCGGGAACGACCGCCGTCAAGTGCACTGGAGTGATCCGGGAAGCGACGGCCAGTAGGAGCGATGCGCGCGCCCGCGAGCCCGAAGACCTGCCAGCGGTGTGCCCGGGCCGCCCGCCCGGCACGAAGTGACCATGGCCTCGCGGGAGGGCCGGGGAGCGAAACGGCCGGGGGATGGTCCGCGCCGCCGTGCTCTCGCGCGCCCTCACGGGGGACGAGCTCGCGAGGAGAGAGCACGTGACGCAGATCATCGAGGTCGATCGCCGTCTGGCCATCGAGGAGGCCGCCGCCCGGGTCATCACCGACCCGGCCAACTCCCGGGTCGCCGCCCGGCTCCTGGCCGAGGAGATCGCCGACGAGGCCGCCGCGCACGGGGTGCGGACGTTCTCCGAGTCCATCGCCGCCACCCACGCGGCCGGGCTGATCCAGGACGGGCTGGCGGAGTTCGTCGCCGCGCACGCCGCCGAGCTGGACGCGCTGGTCTCCGTGGAGGCGGACGACCGGTTCGAGTATTTCGGGTTGCGCACCGTCTACGACCGCTACCTGCTGCGACACCCCGAGACGCGGGCGGTGCTGGAGCGCCCGCAGCACTTCTTCCTCCGCGTGGCCTGCGGGCTGTCGGAGTCGGTGGCGGAGGCCGCCGAGCTCTACGCGCTCATGTCCACGCTGTCGTACCTGCCCAGCTCGCCCACGCTGTTCAACTCGGGCGCGCGCCGCCCGCAGCTGTCGTCGTGCTTCCTGCTCGACTCGCCGCGCGACGAGCTGGAGGCGATCTACGACCGGTACGGGCAGGTGGCGCGGCTGTCGAAGTACGCCGGAGGCATCGGCATCGCCTGGACCCGGGTGCGCTCACGCGGCTCCCTGATCCGGGGCACCAACGGCCACTCCAACGGCATCGTCCCGTGGCTGCGCACGCTCGACTCGTCCGTCGCGGCCGTCAACCAGGGCGGGCGGCGCAAGGGCGCGGCCTGCGTCTACCTGGAGACCTGGCACGCCGACATCGAGGAGTTCCTGGAGCTGCGCGACAACACCGGCGAGGACGCCCGCCGCACCCACAACCTGAACCTGGCGAACTGGGTGCCCGACGAGTTCATGCGCCGGGTGGAGGCGGACGAGGTCTGGTCGCTGTTCGACCCGAAGGAGGTTCCCGACCTCACCGACCTGTACGGTGACGCGTTCACGCGGGCGTACCGCGCGTACGAGGCCGCCGGGCGACATGTCCGGCAGATCCCGGCCAGGACCCTGTACGGCCGGATGATGCGCACGCTCGCCCAGACCGGGAACGGCTGGATGACCTTCAAGGACGCCGCCAACCGCACCTCCAACCAGACCGGCCGCCCCGGGAACGTCATCCACCTGTCGAACCTGTGCACCGAGATCCTGGAGGTCACCAGCGACGCCGAGACCGCGGTCTGCAACCTCGGCTCGATCAACCTGGCCGCCTGCCTGCTCGACGGCGGCGTGGACTGGGACCGGCTGCGCGGCACCGTGCGCACGGCCGTGCGCTTCCTGGACCGGACCATCGACCTGGGCTTCTACCCGACGCCCGAGGCCGAGGCGGCGAACAGGCGCTGGCGGCCCATCGGGCTCGGCGTCATGGGCCTGGCCGACGTGTTCTTCACGCTGCGGCTGCCGTTCGACTCGCCCGAGGCGCTGGAGCTGTCCACCAGGATCGCCGAGGAGATCGCGCTGGCCGCGTACGACACCTCGGCCGACCTGGCGGCCGAGCGCGGCCGGCACCCGTCGTACGCCGAGACGCGGGCGGCCGGGGGAGTGCTGCACCCGGACCACTACGTCACGAGCACGCCGCGCTGGGACGCCGTGCGGGAGAAGGTCGCCCGCACCGGCCTGCGCAACTCGCTCATGATCGCCATCGCGCCCACCGCCACGATCGCCTCCATCGCCGGCTGCTACGAGTGCATCGAGCCGCAGGTGTCCAACGTGTTCAAGCGCGAGACGCTGTCGGGCGAGTTCCTCCAGGTCAACCGGTATCTGGTGGCCGATCTGCAGGCGCGCGGGCTGTGGACGCAGCAGCTGCGCGACGACATCAAGCGGGCCGACGGGTCGGTCCAGACGGTCCCCGGCATCCCCGACGACCTCAAGGTGCTCTACCGCACCGCCTGGGAGCTGCCGCAGAAGGCGCTGATCGACCTGGCCGCCGCGCGCCAGCCGTACATCGACCAGTCCCAGTCCCTGAACCTCTTCATGGCCAGCCCGACCATCGGCAAGCTCTCGTCGATGTACGCCTACGCCTGGAAGCGGGGCCTGAAGACCACGTACTACCTGCGCTCCCGGCCCGCCACCCGCATCGCCCAGACCACCGTCCAGGCGGCACCCACAGAGGCCGCCGCAGGGGCCGACGCAGGGGCCGCCGCGGAGGCGATCGCCTGCTCCCTGGAGAACCCCGAGACCTGCGAAGCCTGCCAGTAAGGAGACTGTTGTGCTGCTCGACCCAGGCATGGACCTCACGCTGCGGCCCATGCGCTACCCGGACTTCTACGAACGCTACCGCGCGGCCATCCGCAACACGTGGACCGTCGAGGAGGTGGATCTCCACACCGACCTCGCCGACCTGGCCAGGATGACGCCGCAGGAGCGGCACCTGATCAACCGGCTGGTCGCGTTCTTCGCCACCGGCGACTCCATCGTGGCCAACAACCTCGTGCTCAACCTCTACCAGCACGTCAACGCCCCCGAGGCGCGCCTTTATCTCAGCAGGCAGCTGTTCGAGGAGGCCGTGCACGTCCAGTTCTACTTGACGCTGCTGGACACGTACCTGCCGGATCCCGCCGAAAGGGTGAAGGCCTTCGCCGCGATCGACCACATCCCCTCGATCCGCGACAAGGCGGAATTCTGCTTCAAGTGGATCGACTCGATCAACGAGCTGCAGCGTCTGGAGACGCGGGACGACCGCCGGCGCTTCCTGCTCAACCTCATCTGCTTCGCCGCCTGCATCGAGGGCCTGTTCTTCTACGGGGCCTTCGCGTACGTCTACTGGTTCCGCTCCCGGGGCCTGCTCGGCGGCCTGGCCACCGGGACGAACTGGGTCTTCCGCGACGAGTCCATGCACATGGAGTTCGCCTTCAGCGTGGTGGAGACCGTGCGGGCCGAGGAACCCGACCTTTTCGACGATGACCTGGGAAAACAGGTTACCCTCATGGTGGAGGAGGCCGTGGCCGCCGAGCTGGCCTTCGCCGAGGACCTCTGCGGGGACGGCATGCCCGGCATGGGGGTCGCACAGATGCGCCAATACCTGGAATACGTCGCCGACCAGCGGCTGGCCAGGCTGGGCCTGCCCACGAGGTACGGCTCGGCCAACCCCTTCGCGTTCATGGAGCTGCAGGACGTGCAGGAGCTGGCCAACTTCTTCGAACGGCGTGTTTCTGCGTATCAAGTGGCGGTTGAGGGCAATGTGACCTTTGACGAGACTTTCTAGACATTGGGGGCATAGGCGTGCAGTCTCCAGCAGGCTGGCCGATTCTCGTAATCTCGGTGATCGGCTCGATCCTCCTGGTTGAGCTGGTTCGGAGAGTGCTGAACAGGGCCGGACGCAAATGGGCGTTCCCCCGGCACCTGGTGGAGCACTGCACGTGGTCCGCCTTCACCGTGGCGGTCGTGGCGGCCTTCAACCTGGCGTTCGCGCCGGGGATGTTCGGCGCGAGCGCGGACGCGAAGGCCGTCGCGGCGACCGTCAACCGGGTGCTCGGCCTGGCCACCATCGCCGCCGTCACCTGGCTGATCGTGCAGGCCACGTACGCGCTGACGGACGTCGTACTCGACCGGCTGGTGCTGGTCGAAGGGGAGCGCAACCGCCGGGCGCGGCGGATCATGACGCAGATCGGGCTGGTCCGCCGCATCGCCGCCGCGGTCATCGTCGTGATCGCGATCGGCGCGATGCTCTTCTCGTTCCCGCAGGTCCGCGCGCTCGGAGCGGGCATCCTGGCCTCGGCGGGCATCGCCGGCGCCATCGTCGGCATCGCCGCCCAGCCCACCATCGGCAACGCCCTCGCCGGCCTCCAGCTGGCCTTCAGCGACGCGCTGCGGCTCGACGACGTGGTCGTCGTGGAGAACGAATGGGGCCGGATCGAGGAGCTGACGCTCACCTACGTCGTCGTGCGCCTGTGGGACGAGCGCCGCCTGGTCCTGCCGGTGTCGTACTTCACCCAGAACCCGTTCGAGAACTGGACCCGGCACGGCAGCCGCGTCCTGGCCGTCGTGTTCCTGCGCGTGGACTGGTCGGTGCCGGTGCCCAAACTCCGGGAGGCGCTGTACGAGTTCCTGCAGGGCAACCCGCTGTGGGACCAGAAGGACTGGACGCTCCAGGTCACCGACGTGCTGCCGAACGGCCTGGTGGAACTGCGCGCCCTGATGAGCGCCGCGGATTCGCCGTCCTCGTGGGACCTCAAGTGCGACGTACGCGAGTTCCTGGTCAACCACGTCAGGGACACCTACCCCGAGTCCCTGCCCCACTTCCGTGTGGAGACCCCGGAATCGCGCGCGCAGAAATAAATGTGTGGCACCGCCGCCGATCATTCCTTTACCGTGGACATTGTCCAGCCGCACGAAAGAAAGGCAGCGAAGTGAGCTACCCCCGACTGTGGCAAGGGCTTTCCGGATAACCGAGCCGATTATCGGAAAGCCGTCTCGGAGTGCACCGGGGCGGCTTATTTGTTGACGACCGAGTGTGGGGCAGTTTGGTCAGCCCGCCTGCCTTGGGAGCAGGAGCACCGCAGGTTCGAATCCTGCCACTCGGACAGCGGCCCTGAAAGAAGAGGGCCGCGGGCCACGGCCTGACCGGCGGGATTGGCGCCCCCCGGCCGGACCCGGCCCCCGCCCCGGGCCGGCCCACGCCAGCCAAGCCCGGGGCTCAGTGCAACTGAAGTTCAT
This sequence comes from Nonomuraea sp. NPDC003201, assembly GCF_053590415.1. Taxonomy (NCBI): domain Bacteria; kingdom Bacillati; phylum Actinomycetota; class Actinomycetes; order Streptosporangiales; family Streptosporangiaceae; genus Nonomuraea; species Nonomuraea sp. NPDC003201. The sequence goes on along the minus strand of NZ_JBSFTC010000078.1, from coordinate 33,042 downwards.
CGCCGTCTCGGGCTTGAGACCGCAGGGGGCGCGAAAACGGGTATCGACCGACATATCGCACGCCTGGGGCTCGACACCAAGCATTTCAGGGGCCAGGGGCGGTCCAAATGCTGACGGAGACGTGGGGGCAAAAGAACGGCCGGCGTAGGCCGGTTCAGGCGCTTGTGGCGGAACTTCGGTAGACGCGCTGGACCCAGGATCCAGTGCTCCGCAAGGAGCGTGGGGGTTCGACTCCCCCCGAGCGCACGCACGACCCGGGAAGCGGCACAGGTGATCCTTCGTGTCGTCTGCCGAGGGGCCGCTGGAACGTGATTCCATCAGCGCCCACGGTTGCGTCGAAGGCGCCGAACCATGGCGTGCCGGGTTGCGTCGAACCACATGTGGGTCATGTGAGAAGCCGCGCGCTCGCCCTTGCCATGGCCGTGGGGGCGGCGCTGCTCCTGGCCACTTACGGTGGTCAGGTGCCGGCCGCGCCGCCGTTCGACACGCCGTATGCCGCGGCTGCCACGATCGAGGACATCGCCGAGCGACTGCGCCGCCACGTCGATGACAGGCACCTGCTCGACGGGCAGCGAGTCGCGACGTCGCCCGCCGTGCCTCTGATACTGGCGTGCCAGGAGAGCGGTCTGAGGCCGCCGATGGGCGTGCCCGCCTACAGTGCGGAGTTGAGGGTGGCCGAGTTGCCGAGGTCGCTGACATTGAGGCTCTGGGTCGTCCCGCCGGAGCGGTCGCGGCCGCTGGCGGATCTCGCGGGCCGCGCGGCGCGGCGGTGCGCGGACGAGAACGACAGTACCGTCACGCTGCCCTTCGACCGCGAGGGCTGGCGTGGGACACAGCTCATGAACACGGCCGCGCGGAGTCCGGACATGGGGGACGTGTCGACCGAGGCCTATATCGTGGCCGCCCGCGGCCAGTTCCTGGCCGAGGCGTCGTGGTGGTGGCCCATCGAGGAGGGCGAGACCGAGGACTCGCACTGGGTGGGTCAGGGTGTCGCGGCGTCCGTGTCCGCGCTGACCGCCGTCGGAGGCCGCTGGGACGGCCCCATGCCCGTTCCGTCCCCGCAGCCGGGCCTGGGAGCGCTGGCCGCGGCCCTGCCACGGCCCTCGGCGTACGGGCCGGACGTCGCGCCCTGGACCGGCGAGGATGATCGGTCCGATCTGACATGCACGTACGACCTGTTCTACAAGAACCTGCCTGCTGCGGTTCCCGTGGCCGGCAGGGTCCTGACGGGACGGGTCACCGTGCGCGAGGAGGTCCTCGTCATGCCTGACGCGGCGGGAGCGGAGAGGGCGCGGCGGCTGCTGGTGACGCCGGAGGACGAGTTCAAGAACGACGTCACGGGCAAGGACGTCATCGCGCCCTGCGGGTACGAGGGCGAGGCCGAGCCGGTGCGGATCCCGTTCAAGGTGGAGCCCTTCGAACGGGGCGGTTGGATGGGTGAGATGGAGAGTCTCGCCGTGCGGCGTCCGGATTTGCCTCGTGAGCCGACGTACCAGGACTCGGTGGCGCACGTCGCGCTGATCGTCCGGCGCGGGGCCACCGTCGTGCGCCTGCTCTGGCAGGGTCCGGCGGGAGCCGACCTGGCCGGTGCCCTGCGCGAGGGCCGCACCGCCCTCATCCGCACACTCGACGGCCTGCCCGGCTAGAACGGCAGGCGAGCTCACGACAGGAGTCCCCCGACCGCTCCCCATGATCGCGTTCAGCCGCTCCGCCGGCCCAAGGCTGCGTTCCCGCAGGACGGCCGGTGATCAATCGACCGAACTGATCATCGAGATGCGCGCGGCGGCGGAGGATCGGTTATTTGGTCCACCCCTGGTAGTCGCGAGCCGAGTCGAAGCGCAGCGTCGGAGTGAACGTTGACTTGCCGCCGACCTTGCCGTAGTGCACGCCGTAGGCGGTGCCGCCATAGAACCACGGGCCTCCGGAGTCGCCTGGCTCGCTGACGTTCCGGTCCATCTGCACCATTCCCTCGATCCCGCCGACATTGACGACGCTGGCGCAGCTCGCAGGGCACTGCCGCACAGTTCTGGTGAACCCCGCTCACGAATCCAAATGGCGTGCCCACTTTGGTGCGGAGCTTGAACCGAGCATCTATGTCCGTGTTCGGCCGCCGCGCTGGCGTGCGAGTCGCGGTTTTTCGGCGTCTCTTTGGTTGTGCGCCAGATCGCGTGTCGGAAGGCCGGCGCGGGAGTGGTCGTCTTCGATGGCGGTCAGCACCGAGGGTGACCAGCGCAGGGCCGAGGTCGGCGGCGATGCCCCGCACCGTCCAGTGGCCCGGCACCGGCCGGCCACCGCTGCAGTGTCCGGTAGGAGACGCCGCCGCGTGCGCCGGTCCGGCAACCGACTGCCGGTCCTGCGGGCGGCGATCAGAGGTCGTTGCCGGCGTAGGAGAGGTTGAAGCTCTTGTTGACGAGGGGAAAGTCCGGCACGATCGCGCCGGACAGGGCGACGGGCAGGGCGGGCCAGTTGAAGAAGGACGGATCGACGATCTTCACGCGGGCCAGGGTGCCGTCGGCGGCCAATTGGACGCGGTGGGCGATGGTTCCACGCCAGCCTTCGACGATGCCGACGCCGTAGGAGACTCCGTCGGCGAGCGGGCCGCTCGGCTCGCAGGGGGACGTGCCGTCGGCCAGGCGGGTGATCAGGTCGATGGAGGCGGCGATCTCGTCGGCGCGGATCTGGAAGCGGGCCAGCACGTCCCCGCCGGCACGGGTCGCGGTGGGGACGGGGCAGAGGTCGGTGAAGGGGTGATCGCGGCGGGCGTCGAGGTCGACGCCGCTGGCCCGGGCGACGTAGCCGAGGGTGCCGAGGTCGCGGGCGGCCTGTTCGGACAGGATGGCGGTGCCGGTGAAGCGGTCAGCCACGACGCTGTGTCCGAGGGCGAGCTCGACGATCTCGGCGACGTCGGCGCCGATGGCCGCGAGCCGGGCGGGGTCGGGCAGGGCCCGCAGCCGGGCGCCGCCGAGGGTGATGCCGCCGCGCAGCAGGCGGTGCCCGGTGACCTCGTCGTTGATGCGCAGCAGCTGTTCGCGGATGCGTCCGGCGTGGGCGTGCAGGATGGAGTGGGCGACGTCGTTGCACAGTGCGCCCAGGTCGGTGACGTGGTTGTAGAGGCGTTCCAGCTCCAGCAGCACGGCCCGGCCGTGCTGGGCCTGCGGCGGCACGTGGGTGCCGGTGGCCTCCTCGACGGCCAGGCAGTAGGCCAGGGCGTGGCCCACCGTGGTGTCGCCGCTGACGCGTTCGGCCAGGGCCAGGGCGTCGGCGGGGCTACGGTGTTCGAAGAGTTTCTCGAGGCCTTTGTGTACGAACCACAGTCGGGCCTTGAGCTTGAGGATGGTCTCGCCGACGACGGAGAAGCGGAAATGCCCCGGTTCGATGAGCCCGGCGTGCACGGGGCCGACCGGGATCTCGTACACGCCGGGTCCCTCGACGGTGACGAAGGGGTAGGGGCCTTCGGGGTCGCCGAAGGCGGGCGGGGGGCCGGCGTCGGCGCGCATCGGGTACCAGCCGCGCGGCCAGTGGTGGTGGCGCACCAGCCGACGCGGAAGCGGATGATCGGCGGGTGTGATGCCGTACAGATCGTGCATCTCGCGTTCGAAGCGGCCGGCGGGGAAGGACAGGGCAGCGATGCTGGGGACCGTGGGGCCGTTCGGGGGCAGGTGCAGGCGCAGTTCGGTGCGCCGGTCGGGGTTCGGCGCGACGAACAGGTAGACGACGCCGAAACCGTGCTCCTGCTGCTGGGCCGACACCAGGGCGAGCCGGTGATCGTCGGCGAGCAGCTTGGCGGCGGCCGGGGCCAGTTCGGCGGCGGTGATGTCGGCGATGGTGCGGCGCGGCATGTGGGCGGTCATGGGGTCGCTCCGGCGATGGTGGCGGCGCCGTGGAGCAGGTCGCCCAGCGGGCCCGTGGTGATGCCCAGGAGCGCGCAGGCGACCAGCGCCGCGATCACCGTGACGGTGGCGGTCCTGTGCAGGGCTACGGCTGGTGCGGTGGGCTGCGTGGTGGCGGACGGTGTGGCGGGGTCGGGCGTGCCGAGGAGCATGCGGCGCCCGTGCCGGCCGATGGCGGCGACGATCACCAGCATGAGCAGCAGGGCCAGGGCGATCGCCCAGCCGAGCCCCGCGGCGAACCCGGCTCGGACGATGCCGAGTTCGCTGGCGAACAGGCTGAACGGAGGCATGCCCAGCAGGGCCAGCAACCCGAGCCCGAAGGCGCCGGCGAGCAGCGGCGACCGTTGGGCGAGGCTGCGGGCCGCGTCGATGCGGCTGCTGCCGAGGGTTTGGTGGAGGTGGCCGGAGGACAGGAACAGCGCCGACTTGCCGAGCCCGTGGCCGAGGATGTGCAGCAGGACGGCGGCCAGCGCCAGCCGGGTGCCGATCGCGGCCCCGAGGGCGAGCAGTCCCATGTGCTCGATGCTGGAGTAGGCCAGCAGCCGCTTGTAATCGCGCTGGGCGAGCAGCAGCAGCGCGGCCACAGCCAGCGAGGCGAGGGCGGCGGCGACCAGCAGGACGCGCATGGTCGCGGGGCCGAGCGCCACGTCGGCGATGACCTTGACGCGCAGGATGGCGTAGAAGGCCACGGACAGCAGCACGCCGGACATCAGCGCCGACACCGGCGCCGGGGCCTGGCTGTGCGCGTCGGGCAGCCAGGCGTGCATCGGCGCCAGCCCCGCCTTGGCGCCGAAGCCCAGCACGAGGAGTACGGCGGCGATGCGCATCACGCCCGGGTCGAGGCCGGCGGCGTGGTGGGCCAGGGCCGCGCTGTCCAGCGCGTCGGACGGGGCAAGGCCGGCGTGCAGGGCGGCGTAGTGCACGATGACCAGGCCCAGGAAGGCCAGCACGATGCCCGCGGAGCAGATGACGACGTACTTCCAGGCGGCTTCGGTGGCGTGCTTGCTGTGGTGGAAGCCGACCAGGAAGGCGGTCAGGATGGTGGTCGCCTCGATGGCCACCCACATGACACCGAGGTTGGAGGCCAGGACCGCGAGCGCCATCGCGGCGATGAAGGATTGGGTGAGTACGCCGAACCGGCGGGCGGCCCGGGCTTGCGTGTGCCCCGTGGCCAGTTCGGCGGCCAGGTAGGCAGGGCTGGCCAGCATCGCCAGCAGCGCCACGGCGCCGATCACGACCAGCATGAAGGAACTGAGCGCGTCCACGCGCAGCAGCCCCCACACCGTCATGGCCTGCTCCGTCCCCGACAGGAGGATGGCGGAGGCGAGCAGGGCGCCGGCGGCCAGGGCGCCGAGCCAGGCGGTGACCTTGTTCCAGCCGAGGACGGCGTAGCCGCACGCCGCCAGAAGGGGCGCCAGGACCGGCGCCGGCACTGCGAATGTCATCAGTCGTGCAGCTCCCTGAGCTCGTCGAGGTCGGTGCCGCCGAACGCGGCCCGCATCCGGGTGGTGAGGACCTGCAGCACCAGGACGGCCAGCAGCACGTCCAGCGAGACGCCCAGCTCGACCACCAGGGGGACGCCGCTGGTGGTCAGGAAGGCGGTGGCGGTGACCGCGTTGTCGATCAGCAGGAAGCCCACCACCTGCGACAACGCCCGCCGTCGGGTGACCAGGACGAAGAAGCCGACCAGCAGCACGGTCAGCGCGACGGGCACGGCCTGGGTGGCGGGGCTGGGCGCCAGCCGTATGAGCGGCTGGGAGACCGCGTAGGCGAGCATCGCCAGCACGGCGGCGACCAGGAGCGAGGTGGCCACGTTGACCAGCGGCCGGCTCTCGCGCGCGTCGCCGCCGGCGGACAGGGCGCGCCGCATGAGGTAGGGCAGCAGCCCGGCGCGCAACGCGCCGACCCCCACGCCCACCGCGACCAGTTCGATCTCTCCCTGGTGCAGGCCGAGCACGACGATCAGGGCCGCCAGGGCGAGTCCTTGCAGGGCGAACAGCCCCACGATGGCCGACAGGGCGCTGCGCCACAGCACCAGCACCCCGGTCAGCAGGAACGCGCCGCACGCCAGGTCCAGCAGCAGCACGTACACCGCATCACTCATACCGGCCCTCTCATGCCAGGAAGAAGGACGCGGCCACGGCCAGCAGCGCCATCAGGAACGATCCGGCCAGCAGCTCCGGCACCCGGAACAGGCGCAGCTTGGCCATGAACACCTCGCCGGCCGCGAGCAACGCGCCCAGCACCGCGACCTTGACCGCCAAGGCCAGGCACGCCACCAGCAGGGCGATCAGCCCGATCGGCCCCGCGTCGGCTGTGGCGATCCCCCAGGGGGCGAACAGGCCGGCCAGCAGCCCGAGCAGCACCGACAGGCGGGCCGCCGACGCCCACTCGATCAGCGCGAGGTCGGGGCCGGCGTACTCCAGCACCATCGCCTCATGGATCATGGTCAGTTCCAGGTGGGTGGCGGGGTTGTCCACGGGGATGCGGCCGGTCTCGGCGATGGTGACGATCGCCAGAGCCGCGGCGGCCAGCAGGCTCACCGGCGACAGCACCGCCCACGGGTTCTCGGCGACCGAGGTGACGATCGCGGCCAGGTTCGTCGAGCCCGCCCGTACCGACAGCGCGAAGACCGACACCAAGATGGTCGGCTCGACCAGGGCCAGGATGGTCACTTCGCGGCTGGCGCCCATGCCGCCGAACGCCGTACCCGTGTCCAGGCCGCCCAGGATGAGCGCCACCGACCCGAGCGCGAGCAGCGCGACCACGGCGAACAGGTCGGAGACGCCGTCCAGCGGCGAGTCCGTGGCCACCAGCGGCACCGCCGCGGCCGTCACCAGCGCGGTCGCGGCCAGCAGCAGCGGCGCCAGACGGAACGCCCAGCCGGTGCCGTCGCCGGTGATGGGCTGCTTGCGGGCCAGCTTGCGCAGATCCCGCCACGGCTGCAACACCCCGGCGCCGGCCCGGCCCTCCAGCCGGGCGCGGATCTGCCGCATCATGCCGGCCAGCAGCGGCGCGCCCGCCACGACGAGGATCACCTGAATCAGCGCGGTCACCGGATCACCGCCAGCACGATCAGCGCGCCGACCAGCGCGTAGAAGCCGTAGGCCAGATACCGGTGCACGCTGCCGTTGGCCAGTTTGCGCGCCGAACCGCCCAGCGCGTCCATCGCCGCCAGGACCGGTTGGTAGAGGCGGTGTTCGACGCGGTCGGGGATCCGCGCCTGGAACCGCACCCGCGCCACCAGATAGGCCGACTCCTTCGCCGGGGTGACCTGCACATCACTTTCCGGGGCGAGCACGTTGTCGAAGACCCGCTGCAGCGGCTCGGCGAACGAGGTGGCGGTGTATTCCATCCGGGCCGTCATCGGGCCGGCACCGCAGTCCCACAATCTGGCCCTGCGCCGCGCCCGCCGGCCGGCCACCAGCCGCAGCGCAGCCGTCACCAGGGCGACGGCGGCCACCAGCGCGATCGTGATCAGCACCGGGGAGATCGTCCCCATCACCCCGTTCAGATGCAGGGCCACCTGGCCGGACACCGCGGGCTGCCCCGGTAGGACGACGGTCACGGCCGCCGACAGGGCGGGCAGCACCACGGCCGGGGCGAGCGCCAGCACGGCGCAGCAGGCGGCGGTGGCGCCCATGCCGGCCAGCATCGTGGCCGGGCTCTCCGCCGCACGCTCGGCCCCCGGGCTGCGGGGCCGGGCCAGGAAGCCGACGCCGAAGGCCTTGACGAACGTGGCCACCGCCAGCCCCGCCGACAACGCGATCACCGCCACGGCCAGCGGCATCGTCACCGCCCCGGCCACCCCGGAGCCAGGCAGCGCGTGGATGAGGCTCTGCAGCAGCAGCCACTCGCTGACGAAGGCGTTACCGGGAGGCAGCGCCGAGGCGCACAGCGCGCCGATCGCGAACAGCACGGAGGTGACGGGCATGCGGGCCCGCAACCCGCCGAGCGCGTCCAGATCCCGCACGCCGGTGGCCCGCAGGACCGAACCCGCCGCCAGGAACAGCAACGTCTTGAAGCCCGCATGGTTGACCACGTGCAACAGCGCCGCCGTCAACGCCAACGCCGCCAGGACCGGTATTCCCGAGCGGGCGAAGAACCCGGCGGCGCCCACCCCGACCAGGACCAAGCCCATGTTCTCGGTCGTGGAGTAGCCCAGCAGCCGCTTCAGGTCGGAGGAGACGGCGGCCTGCAGGATGCCGTACAGGGCCGACAACGCGCCCGCGCCCAGCGTCACCAGCCACCACCACGCCGCTCCGCCGCCCAGCAGGTCGAGGCCGACCCGGACGATGCCGTACACCCCCATGTTCACCATGGCCGCGCTCATCAGCGCCGAGACATGACTCGGCGCCTCCGGATGCGCCCGGGGCAGCCACACGTGCACGGGCACGATGCCCGCCTTGGAGGCGAACCCGATCAGCGTCGCCAGGAACACCGCGTTCCGTGCCGCCGCGGGCAGCTCCGCGGCCCGCAACTGCTCGAAGGTTTCGCCGCCGGCGTGAGCGGCGAACAAGGCCAGGCCGGCCAGGATCGCGGCGAACCCCAGGTGGGTCATCACCGCGTACCACATGCCGGCCCGCCCCACTTGCGGCCGGTGCGCGTGCTCGGCGAGCACCAGCAGCAGCGAGGTCAGCGCCATCAGCTCCCAGGCCAGCAGCAGCGTGCTCACGCTCGCCGCCGCCGGGACCAGCAGCATCGAACCGACGAACAACGGCAGCACGCCGTGCACGACGCGGCCGTGCTCGCGGGCATATCCGATGGCGTACAGGGACGCGCACACCGCCACGCCGCCCGTCACCGCGACGAACACCCCGCCCAGCCCGTCCAGCGACAACCGCACCCCGGCCAGCGGCAGCAGCTCCGGCAGCCAGACGTTCCACCGCCCGCCCAGGGCGGCCGCCACACCGGCAGCCACGCCGAATCCGCCGGCGCCCGCCGTCCCCAGGCCCGTGACCAGCGCGCGGGCCCGATCCGGCACGATCAGGGCAGCCACCGCCGTCACCACGCACAGGCCGACCGCCCCGGCCAGCAAGGCACCCGTCATCTACCGGTCAGATCGCGCAGCGCCGCGACGATCTCCTCCGGACGTGGCGGGCAGCCCGGCACCTCCACGTCGACCGGGACCACGTCGCCGACGGCCCCCGCCACGCCGTACGCGCCCGCGAACACCCCGCAGTTGCGCGCGCAGTCGCCCAACGCGACCACCAGCCGCGGCTCGGGCACCGCCTCGAACGTCCGGCGCAGCGCCATCTCCATGTTGCGCGTCACCGGACCGGTGACCACCAGCGCGTCGGCGTGCCGGGGCGAGGCCACCAGCCGTGCCCCGTACCGTTCGGCGTCGTAGACCGGGCCGAACGCCGAGGCGATCTCCACCTCACAGCCGTTGCACGAGCCCGCGTCCACGTGCCGGAGCTGCACCGACCCGGCCAGCTCGCCGACCTTGACGGCCGAGCTCGGCTTCGGCGGCGCCGGCTCGGCCACCCGCCCCGTTTTCTTGATCTTCCGCCACAACCTCGCCACGATCACTCCCTGCTTGGTGCTCCAACGTTGGGTACATGCCGCAGGGATCATCCAGGCCGGAGTCGTCCGGCGTCGGCGTCGCGCGGTCCGGCGAGGAGCTCACCTCGTCCAGCGATCGCGCGGCGGGCGGGAGAGCCTGGCGCGTGGCCGAGCCGGCCTCCTCGGCCCTCGGCCATTGTCAGCCACGCCCGGTATCGGCCTGCAGCAGCTCGCTCAGCAACGCGTGCTGACCCGACAGTTTGGCGCTCAGCAGCTGGCGGGCCGCGCGCAGCAGCTCGGCCACGTCCCCGCCGGACAGCGCGTACATCACGGTCGAGCCTTCCCTGCGCGCGGTCACCAGCTCTGACCGGCGCAACACCGCCAGATGCTGCGACAGCCCGGTCGGCTCCACCTCGATCTCGGCCAGCAGCTCCCGCACCGGTTTCGGCCCGTCCTGCAACAACTCCAGCACCCGGATCCGCACCGGATGGCCCAACAGCCGAAACAGCTCCGCCTTGGCCTCATACAGTGGTACCGACATCAGCGCTGCGGCCCCTGCTCCCGCTCACCCGGCAGGCTCTCCTCCGCGACGGGCCCCGTGCCTGTCGCGAGATCCTCCGCCAGGCCGACCCCGTGGGTGCGGGCAACGCGCGCGATGTGCTCCCACTCCGCCTCCGCCACAAGGGTCTCGTTCGGATCCTGCTCGCGATGGGCAGCGCGCAACGCCACCCGGGCCAGCCGGGCTCGCTCTCGGACCGCTTCGGCAAACGCCCCGCTCACGTGACCACCTCCACACTGTCGTCGGCATACAACCCTCATGTTCTTAGTAATTGCGTATTTTCGCAACTCCGCCTTTGGATACTCAGCGTAGCAGATCATTACTGTTTGTGAAGGCGTTGCGGTGGCCGGGCAGGGAAAAGGATGGGACACGATGACGACGCCATGGCCATCACACGGGCAGCTGCCTGGCATCGCCGTGATCGTCATTGACTCCGACCTCGACCCACGATCTGGCCGTTCACCGGACTCGTCCACGTCTGGTCGGCGCCCATCGCCTACCTGTGGCGCCCCTGCGTCGTCTACCGACGGCGCACCCCGGCGCATTCACGGTGGGCAGGCAGCTCAGGCGGATTCGCGGATGACCAGTTCGGTGGGGAGGATGAGCGGGGTGGGCTCCTCGCCGCGGATCAGGGCGAGCAGCATGCGGGTCATCTCGCGGCCGAGGGCCTTGATGGGCTGGCGCACCGTGGTCAGGGTGGGATGGGTGTGCCGGGCGGTCACCACGTCGTCGAACCCCACGACCGCGATCTCATCGGGCACCGCCCGGCCGTGCTCCTTCAGCACGCCGAGCGCGCCCGCGGCCATCTCGTCGGAGGCGATCAGCACGGCGTCGAGGTCCGGGTGCTCTGTCAGCAGGCGAGCCATCGCGGCGGCTCCGCTCGCCTCGGTGAAGTCGCCGTGCGCGACCCGCTCGTCTCCGAGTCCGGCCAGCGCCAGCGCGTCGCGGAAGCCCAGGTAGCGGGAGACGCCGGCGTGCATGTCGAGCGACCCGGTGATGGTCGCGATCCGGGTGCGGCCGGTGGAGATCAGGTATTCGGCCGCCTGGCGAGCGCCGTCGCGGTTGTCGGCGTCCACGTACCAGTCGTTGGACCCGCCGAGGGAGCGTCCGCCGTAGACCACGGGGACTCCGCCCTCGGCGGCCACCTTCGCCAGGGGGTCGTTCTCCCGCAGGGCCAGCAGCATGACGCCGTCGGCCCTGCGTGACTGCAGGACACGGGCCAGCCGGTTGCGGCCGCGCTCGGAGGCGGCCAGGATCAGCAGCAGCTCAAGGTCGGTTTCCTCCATGACGGCGTTCACCCCGACGATGACCTCGGCGAAGAAGGGGTTGGTGAACAGGGCCTGGTCGTCGCTGGAGACCGCCAGCACGACCGCGCCGCTGCGCTGGGTGGCCAGCGAGCGGGCGGCGACGTTGGGCACGTAGCCCAGATCCTTGATGGCTCGTTCCACGGCCTGCCGAGCGGCCCGGCTGACATGCGGGGCGTTGTTGATCACCCGGGACACCGTGCCCCTGGACACTCCCGCCCGCCTGGCCACCTCGTCCAGCGTCGGCTGCCGATCCGTCATTTTTAGGAGCGCTCCCAAGTGTGTACATGCTGGTCATGCGGAGCGTACCAGGGTTCCAGCCTGTGAGCGCTCCCAATTTGGATCAGGGCCTGGTGAGCGGGCTGAACGGCCCGTCGGCCACGCGTTCCACCACGTCGTCCAGGATCTGGTCGATCGTACCGAGCACGTCGTCCGCGAGGGGCACCCCGGATGCCGCCGCGCTGTCGCGCACCTGCTCGGGCCGTGAACCGCCGACGATCGCGGCCGAGACCCCGGGGCCGCGCAGCACCCAGGCGATCGCCAGTTGCGCCATGGTCAGCCCGAGGTCCGCCGCGATCGGGCGGAGCCGCTCCACCCGCGTCAGGACGTCGTCGGTGAGCAGGCGGCCCACGAACTCCCTGCGCGCCTCGGTGGGCGGCGCCTGGCCGGGGGAGTAGCGCCCGGCGAGCACGCCCTGGGCCATCGGCTGGTAGACGAGCTGGCCGACACCCTCCTTGGCGCACAGCGGGAGGATCTCCGGTTCGATGACCCTGCGGAGCAGGTTGTACTGCGGCTGGTTGGACACGATCCGGTCCAGGCCCAGGTCGTCGGCGATCCGCAGCGCGTCGGCGATCTGCTCCGCCGTCCAGTCGGAGACGCCGACGTACAGGACCTTGCCGCTTCGCACAAGGTCGTCGAAGGCCCGCAGGGTCTCCTCCAGAGGGGTGGCGTAGTCGTAGCGGTGCGCCTGGTAGAGATCCACGTAGTCGGTGCCGAGGCGGCGCAGGGAGCCGTCGATCGAGCGCATGATGTGCTTGCGTGACAGTCCGCGGTCGTTGGGGCCGGCGCCGGTGGGCCAGTAGATCTTGGTGAGGATCTCCACCGAATCGCGGCGGACGCCCCGCAGCGCCTGGCCGAGCGCCTCCTCGGCGCGGGTCTCGGCATAGGCGTCGGCGGTGTCGAACGTGGTGATCCCGGCGTCGAGGGCGGCGTGCACGCAGGGTTCGACGGTGTCCTCGGTCAGCCAGTTGCCGAAGGCGATCTCGCTGACCAGGAGCCCGCTGCGCCCCAGATGGCGAAATTTCATGAAGTCTCCCTTATCGCGAGGTGTGGGGTGAGGACGAGGACGGATCGGCTCGGCGTCCCGCCGTCGATCAGCATGAGCAGCAGGCGGACCATCTCCCGCCCCATGTCCTCGACCGGCTGATGGACCGAGGTGAGCCCGGCCCGCTCGGCGAACGGCGAGTCGTCGAAGCCCACGACGGCCACATCGGCGCGGCCTGCCTCGCGCAGCACCCGCAGCGAGCCCAGGGCCATCAGGTCGGAGGCGGCGAACACCGCGTCGAGGTCGGGCCTGCGGGCCAGCAGCTCCCGCGTGGCCTCGGCGCCGCTCTGCTCGCTGAAGTCCCCGCCCGCCACGAGATCCGAACTCTCCTCGAGTCCGGAGGCGATCAGGCCGTCGCGGTAGCCGCCCAGCCGGTGGACGCTGACGAGCATGTCCATGGGCCCCGTGATGGTCGCGATCCGGTGCCGTCCCCGCTCGATCAGGTGCCGCACCGCCAGGTACGCTCCGGCCTGGTTGTCCACGTCCACGACATGGGCGGCGAGAGCGGGGTCGAGCGGCCTGCCGCCCACCACCGCCGGGACGCCGAGCTCCCCCAGGCGGGCCGGGAGCGGATCCTCGTGATGCAGCGAGAGCAGCAGGACTCCGTCCACGTGGCCGCCCCCGAGATAGGCCTCCAAGGCCGACCGCTCGCTGCCCGACCGGGCCATGGTGATCAGCAACTGCTTGCCGGACGCCGTGAGCTGCGCCGCGATGCCGCGTACCGCTCCCGCGAAGAACGGGTCGCTGAACACCCGCTCGGGAGACTCGGAGATGACCAGCGCGACCGTGTCGGTGCGCCGGGTGACCAGCGAACGCGCGGCCCGGTTGGGGGTGTAGCGCAACTCCTCGATGGCTCTCTGCACGGCGAGCCTGGTCTTCGGGCCCACCTTGGAGGAGCCGTTGACCACGCGGGAGACCGTGCTCCGGCCGACCCCCGCGTGTGCGGCCACCTGCTCGATCGTGGGTCTCACAGCCCACCGCGCCTGATCACCTCGGCGTACCAGCGCGCGCTGTCCTTGGGGGTACGGCGCTGCGTGGCGAAGTCGACGTGGACCAGGCCGAAGCGCTGGCAGTACCCGTGTGCCCACTCGAAGTTGTCCAGCAGGGACCAGGCGAAATAGCCGCGCAGCGGTACTCCCTGCGCAATGGCGTGATGGCAGGCGCGCAGGTGGCCGTCGAGGTAGGCGATCCGGTCGGTGTCGTGCGCCTCCTCGTCGTAGGCCGCCCCGTTCTCGGTGACGTAGAGGGCGGTCACGGGGTAGTCGCGGGCGAGCCGCAGGAGCAGGTCGGACAGCCCGCTCTCGTCGATCTCCCATCCCATGGCGGTTCGCGGCCGCCCGCCGTCCACGAACCGCACCGTCTCCGATCCGACGTACGGGGTCGGCTTGTCCGGCGGGAGGGTGAGACCGTCGCCGGAGACGATGCCCGAGACGATGCCCGAGACGATGGCCGGGGTGTAGTAGTTGACGCCGAGGAAGTCCAGCGGCGCGGCGATCGTCTTGAGGTCGCCGTCACGGACGTGCTCGAAGTCGGTCACGGCGGCGAGGTCGGCGATGACGTCCGCCGGGTACGCGGCCCGGTACAGCGGGTCCAGGAAGATCCGGTTGGCCACGCCGTCGATGCGGCGCGCGGCCTCCAGGTCTTCGGCCGAACCGGTCGCGGGGCGGGCCTGGGTGGGGTTCAGCGTGATGCCGACCCGCGAGCCGCTCATGGCGCTCGCGGCCAGGCCGTGACCGAGGAGCAGGTGGTGTACGGCACGGATGGCGGCGGCAGGCTCGCGCCGGCCGGGCGCGTGCTCTCCGGTGGCGTACCCGAGGAAGGCCGAGCACCAGGGCTCGTTGAGCGTGGTCCAGTGCGTCACCCTGTCGGCCAGCGCGTCGTGTACGGCGGCGGCGTAGTCGGCGAAGCGCAGGGCCGTGTCCCGCACGGGCCAGCCACCGGCGTCCTCCAGCGGCTGGGGCAGGTCCCAGTGGTACAGCGTCGGCCACGGCTCGATCCCGCGGCTCAGCAACTCGTCCACGAGACGCCGGTAGAAGTCCAGCCCGCGCTGGTCGACGGCCCCCGACCCGCGCGGCTGCACCCGCGGCCAGGCCACGGAGAAGCGGTAGGCGCGCAGGCCGAGCTCGGCCATGAGGGCGACGTCGTCGGCGTAGCGGTGGTAGTGGTCGCAGGCGACGTCGCCGGAGTGGCCTTCGCGCACGTTGCCGGGCTGCGCGCAGAAGACATCCCAGATCGAGGGCTCGCGTCCGTCCTCGGCGACCGCCCCCTCGATCTGGTAGCTCGCGGTGGCGGCCCCCCAGAGAAAGCCAGGATCGAACGTGTTCACGCCTTGACGGCTCCTTCCATGATGCCGCCGATGATCTGGCGGCCGAATACGATGAACACGGCCAGCAGCGGCAGCGTGGCGATCAGCGTTCCGGAGAACATGAGCGTGTAGTCCGTGTAGTAGGTGCTGGACAGCTGGCTGAGCGAGAACTGGACGGTCGGGTTGTCGGCCTCCAGGACGGCCAGCGGCCACAGGAAGTCGTTCCAGGTGCCCATGAAGGTGAACAACCCCAGCACGGAGGCGCCCGGCCGCAGGGCCGGCAGCACGACCTTCCAGAAGATGCCGAAGGTCGAGCAGCCGTCCACCCGCGCCGCCTCGACCAGCTCGTCGGGGACGGCCCGCTCGGCGTACTGACGCATCAGGAAGACCCCGAACGCCGAGACCAGGAACGGCACGGTGACCGCCTGCAGCCGGTTCTGCCAGCCGAGCTCCACCATGATCATGTAGAGCGGGATGATGCCCATCTGGACCGGGATCATCATCGTGGCCAGGATGACGAGCAGCAGCGCGTTCCTGCCGCGGAAGCGCAGCTTGGCGAACGCGAAGCCGGCCAGCGAGCAGAAGAACACCACCGAGACGGTCACGGTGCAGGAGGCGATCGCGGAGTTGACCATCCCCAGCAGGAAATTGGCGTCCTCGGCCGCGAAGAGCCGCGTGATGTTCTCGCCCAGATTGCCGCCCGGGGTGAGCGGCGGCGGCCAGTCGCCGACGACGTCGTTGGCCCTCGTGGCCACGACGAACAGCCAGTAGAGCGGGAAGACCGACAGCGCGATCGCCGCCAGCAGGGTCAGGTAGACCAGAGGTCCGGAGTTTCGCACGGCTACCTCGCTCTCCGCGTGACCAGGAAGTTGACCAGAGCGAAGACCACGATGAGCAGGAAGATCATCCAGGCGACCGCCGAGCCGTAGCCGTAGTCGAAGTCCTTGAAGGCCTTCTCGAACATGTACATGGCCACGGTCTGGAACTGCCGCAGGCTGCCCCCGGAGATGGCGTAGCCGCCCTGGCCGAAGATGAGCGGCTCGGTGAACAGCTGCATGCCGCCGATGGTCGAGATGATCACAGTGAACAGGATCGCCGGCCGGATCAGCGGCACCGTGATGCCCCAGAACTGCCTGACCTTGGAGGCGCCGTCGATGGCCGCCGCCTCGTACACGTCGCGCGGCACCGACTGCATCGCGGCCAGGAAGATCAGCGCGTTGTAGCCGGTCCATCGCCAGTCGACCATGACCGAGATCGCCAGCCAGGACGACCACTTGTCCGCCCGCCAGTCCACCGGGTCCACGCCCAGCAGGGCGAGCAGGCCGTTGGCCATGCCGGCGTCGCGGTCGAAGATCTGGCTGAAGACGATGCCCACCGCCGCCACCGAGGTGACGATCGGCGCGAGCACCCCCATCCGGAAGAACGTCAGCGCGCGCAGCCGCTGGTTGAGCAGGCTCGCCACGACCAGTGCCAGGAGCAACTGCGGGACCGTGGCCAGCACGAACATGCCGAGGGTGTTGACGACCGCGTTCCAGAAGTCGGGGTCGGCGAACAGATCCGCGTAGTTCGCCAGCCCGACGAACCCCGCGTTCCCCGCCAGGTCCCAGTCGTGCAGCGAGACCCACGCGGTGTACAGCAGCGGGAAGAGCCCGAAGACCCCGAAGATCACGAAGAACGGCGCCACGAAGAGGTAGGGCGAGCCCACCAGGTCGAGGCGGGACAGCAGCCCCGCCCGCGACCTCGCGTGCGCGGCGGATGGCACCTTGCTACTTCGCAGCACGCTTGGCGTCCTCGACGGCCTTGGTCCACGCCTCGTCCGGCTGCAGCTTGCCCTGCTCGACGGCCATCAGCGCGTTGCCGACGCGGTCACCGACCGGGTTGTTGTTCGGCCCCAGGTAGACCGGCTTGAGCGCCTTCGCGCTCGCTCCGAAGATCTTCCCGACGGGGGCGTTGTTGAAGTAGTCGTTGACGAAGCCCTGCACCGCCGGGTCGTCGATGGCCTGCGGTGACGAGGGGAAGTTGCTCTTGGCCTTGAACGCCGCGATCTGGCCCTTCGGGCTGGTGAGGAATTTCACCAGTTCGGCCGCTTCCTTCTGGTGCTTGCTCTGCGTCGGCACCGCCAGGAACGAGCCGCCACGAACGGCTCCGTCGCCGGGCACGCGCGCCACGTCCCACTTGCCGGCGTTCTCCGGCCCGGCCTGCTCCTTGATGACGCCGAGCATCCAGGACGGGCACGGGATGGTGGCGAAGGTGCCCTTCTTGAACCCGGCGTTCCACTGCGGGCTCCACTGCGCGAGATTCGCCGACAGCCCGCCCTGGATCATCTTGACCGTCTGGTCCCAGGCCGCCTTCACCCCGGGATTGGTGTCGATCACCAGGTTGTTGGAGGTGTCGTAGTAGGTGTGGTCGCCCTGCTGCATCAGGATGTTCTGATAGATGCCGCCGGCCGAGTCGAAGAAGTGCGCGCCCGTCTTGGCCTGAGCGAATTTCTGACCGGTGGCGAGGTAGGCGTCCCAGGTCGGCCAGAGCTCGCCGACCTTCTCGCGGTCGGTGGACAGCCCGGCCTTGGCGAACAGGTCCGTCCGGTAACACATCCCCTGCGCGCCGACGTCGGTGCCGAGCCCGACGAGTTCGGAACCGTCGTTCGTGAGCGCCTGCTTCCACTTCCATTCCAGGAAGTCGGCCTTCAACGACCCGGCTCCGTGGTCGAGAAGGTTCACGAACTGCTCGGGCTTGGCCATGAACTGGATGAGGATGCCCTCCTCCAGCGCGACCACGTCTCCGGCTCCGCTGCCCGAGGCCATCCACTGCTGCAGCTTGGGCAGGTAGTCGCCCAGTTGGGCGATGTTCTCCTGCTTGATCGTTATTCCGGGATGAGCGGCCTCGTACTGCTTGTAGAGCTCCTCGTAGCCGAACTCACTGAAGGTCTTGACCACCAGGGTGATCTTTCCCGGGGTCGCGGTGTCCGGCGTCTGTGCGCCGGTGCCGCACGCCGCGAGCAGGCCGGTGAGGGTGGCGGCGAGCAGCGGCCGCGCCAGCCTTGTCGTCATGTCATATCTCCCTGCTTCCGGGAGCGGTTCCAGTGGGGACTGATCCGCTTGATACACTCGACTACCTGCGTTGACGCCGCGGATTGTGCCGGTGTTCCTGTGCGAAATCCGTGCATTATTGGGAGCGCTCCCAGCCGATGTTAGGGGATTGCCGCACGGCTGAGAAGAGGGCGGGGAGAACAAGGATCAATCTCCGCGAAACGGTTGACAGCTTGTTACGCCGTGGCGGAAGATCCGGCACTGACGCCGCGGTGTGCCGGGGACGATCTGTCCAGCGACCTGAAAGGTCCCGGTATGTCCGCCATACTCAGGCTGTCCGCAGCCTGTGTCCTCCTCCTCGCCGGCCTCGCGACCCCCGCGCACGCCGACTCCTACGAACGGTTACTCAACGGCGCCTTCGACGGCGGCAAAGACCCTTGGTGGAGCGGCCAGAACACCCCGTCACGCATCGAGTCGGGCCGGCTGTGCGCCGACGTCCCCGCCGGTACGACGAACCCGTGGGACTCCATGATCGGCCAGAACGACGTCCCGTTGGAGGACGGCCAGCCGTACACGCTCCGCTTCACCGCCTCCGCCAGCCGGGACGTCACCATCCGCACCACGGTCCAGCTCGCCGGCCCGCCGCACACCACGCCTCTGGACCGGCGGCCCGAGCTGACGGCCACGCCGCGGACGTTCGAGTACACCGCGACGTCGAACGTCTCGGACGCGCACGGACAGGTGACCTTCCAGATGGGCGGCGCGACGGAGCCGTACACGCTCTGCCTGGACGAGATCTCCCTGGTCGGCGGGGTGCTCCCGCCCGGCGGCGTCCGGGACCTGGGCTCGCCGGTGCGGGTCAACCAGCACGGCTACGCGCTCTCGGGCCCCAAGCGCGCCACGATCGTCAACCCCGGGACGGAGCCGCTGGACTGGCGCCTGCTCGACCCGGGCGGCGCCGCCGTGGCCCAGGGCCGCACCCGGGTGCACGGCGCCGACGCGATGTCCGGCGACCAGGTCCACGTGGCCGACTTCTCGTCGGTCCGCAAGGCGGGCACCGGCTACACGCTCGCGGTCGGCGACCAGGTCAGCCTGCCGTTCGAGATCGGCGACGACGTGTACGACGGGCTGCGCAGGGACGCGCTGGCGTACTTCTACCACAACCGCAGCGGCATCCCGATCGAGGCCGCATACGCCGGCGACGCCTACGCCAGGCCGGCCGGGCACCTCGGCGTCGCACCGAACCAGGGGGACATCCGCGTCGCGTGCCTGCCCGGCGCCTGCGACCACACGCTGGACGTGCGCGGAGGCTGGTACGACGCGGGAGACCACGGCAAATACGTCGTGAACGGCGCTCTGGCCGCCTGGCAGCTCATGGATCTCTTCGAGCGCTCGCGCGGGCAGGGCGACCGGGAGGGGATGCGCGACGGCCTGCTGCGCATCCCCGAGGCCGGCAACGGCGTCCCGGACGTGCTCGACGAGGCCCGCTGGGAGATGGAGTTCCTGCTCCGCATGCAGGTGCCCGGCAGCGGCCTGGTCCACCACAAGGTGCACGACGCCGCGTGGACCGGGCACCCGACGATCCCGCATCTGGACGCACAGCCGCGCTACCTCTATCCGCCCTCCACCGCCGCGACGCTCAACCTCGCCGCCGCCGGCGCCCAGTGTGCCCGGATCTGGAAGGCATGGGACCGCGCGTTCGCCCGGCGTTGCCTTGAGGCCGCCGAGACCGCCTGGCGTGCGGCCCGCGCGCATCCCGACCTCTTCGCACCTCCGGGAGGCGAGGGCGGGGGCGCCTACGACGACACCGACGTCTCCGACGAGTTCTCGTGGGCCGCCGCCGAGCTGTACGCGACCACCGGCAAGCGCTCCTACCTGCCCTTCGTCACCACGAAACTGACCGCGGACGGGTTCTCCTGGCAGTCGACCGGCGCGCTGGCCGACCTGACCGTCGCCCGGCTGCCCGGCCGCTTCCCATCCGCCACGTTCGCCGCCGCGCGCAAGCGGGTGCTGTCCGTGGCCGACGGCCACGTGCGCGACATGAACGCCCAGGGGTACGCCAACCCCTACCTTCCGGCCGACGGCACGTACGTCTGGGGCTCGACCAGCGCCACGACCAACAGCGCAGTGATCATGGCGACGGCCTACGACCTCACCCACGACCGCCGTTACCGCCAAGCGGTCCTGGAGTCGATGGACTACCTGCTCGGGCGCAACGCGCTCAACCAGTCCTACGTCACCGGGTACGGCGAGCGGGCCAGCCACAACCAGCACCACCGATTCTGGGCCCACCAGATCGACCCGAGCCTGCCCAACCCCGCCCCCGGCTCCCTGGCCGGAGGCCCCAATTCCGGTCTCCAGGACCCGGTCGCCCAGCGCAACCTCGCCGGCTGCGCACCGGCCAAGTGCTACATCGACGACATCGGCTCCTGGTCCACCAACGAGGTGGCGATCAACTGGAACTCATCCCTCGCCTGGATCGCCGCCTTCGCCGACTCCCTGTGACAGGGGATCCCAGAAAGGAAAGCAGTACATGCGAGTATTAACCCGGTTGGCGGCCATCACGGCCGCAACGGTGACCGCCCTGTCGGTGGCCGTCGCGACGCCCGCCACAGCCGCGACCGAGCTGGTGGTCAACGGCACCTTCAGCTCCGGCACCGCGCCGTGGTGGAACTCCGCCAACACCTCCATGGCGGTGGACACGGGGCGGCTGCGCGTCAACGTGACCGGTGGCACGGCCAACCCGTGGGATGCCATGGTGGCCCAGAACAACATCGCCCTGACCAGCGGCAAGACCTACACGCTGTCCTTCGACGCCACCGCCTCCGCCTCGGTCGGCGCGGTCACCACCGTGCAACTGGCCGACAGCCCGTACACCAACACCCTGACGCAGCCGATCGCGCTCACCACGACGAGCAAGCGCTTCAGCTTCCCCTTCACCTCCAGCCTGAGCACGGCGGCCGGACAGGTGTCGTTCCAGCTCGGCAAGAACGCCGCCCACACCGTCTACCTCGACAACGTCTCCCTCACCGAGACGACGTCGGGGTCCGGTCCGATCAGCATGACGAGCGGCTTCTACGTCGACCCCAACTCCAACCCCGCGGTCTGGGTGAGGAACAACTCCGGCGATTCCCGGGCGGCCCGGATCCAGTCCTCGATCGGCTCGAAGCCGATGGCGCGGTGGTTCGGCAACTGGAGCGGTGACATCGCCGCCGCCGTCTCCGGCTTCGTGGGCGCGGCCGACAGCGCCGACAAACTGCCGGTCCTGGTCGCGTACAACATCCCCGGCCGCGACGCGTGCGGCGGTCACTCCGGCGGCGGCGCCGGCACCGAAGCCGCGTACAAGACGTGGATCTCCGCGTTCGCCTCCGGCATCGGCAACCGCCCCGCGGTCGTCGTCATCGAGCCCGACTCGCTGGGCGACTTCGACTGCATGAGCGAGACGGCCCGGCAGGAACGCATCCGCATGCTGACCTACGCCACCGAGCAGTTCCGCGACAAGGCCGCCAACACCTGGGCCTACCTCGACGCCGGCAACGCCGGCTGGACGGCACCGGCGACCATGGCCTCCCGGCTGCAGAGCGTGGGCGTCGCCAACGTCCGCGGCTTCTCGGTCAACGTCTCCAACTACTACACCACCGGCCAGTCGACCACCTACGCCAACGCGATCAACTCCGCGCTCGGCGGCACCGCCAAATTCGTGATCGACACCAGCCGCAACGGCAACGGCTCCAACGGCGAATGGTGCAACCCGTCGGGCCGCAAACTCGGCACCACCGCACAGGTCGGCGGCGGCGCCGAGATGCTGCTCTGGGTCAAGGTCCCCGGCGACTCGGACGGCAACTGCGGCATCGCGCCGAACGTGCCCGCCGGAACGTTCAGCCCGGACATCGCCATCCGCCTGATCGACGGAATCTGACCAATCCGCCATTCCCATCCGGGGTGGGCCGGGGTTTCCCGGCCCACCCGCCGACGGCTCGTCCGGGAGCGCCGAGTTTCCTGCGCAACCACGCTTTCTTGACACCGAACAGACATCCACCCGCTCTTCGCGTAAAACTGCCGCTGGAGAGGAATCACCTAGGTGGACATGACGATCAAGGTTCTGGGGCCGGTACAGATGTGCGGGGCCGACGGGCGGCCGGTCCATCTCAACGGCAAGCAGCGGGCGGTGCTTGCCGCTCTGGTCATCAACGCCAACACCCGGGTGTCCAAGGAACGGCTGGTGAAGGCGTTGTGGGACACCCCTCCCGCCTCGGCCGTCCATAACCTGCATACCTACATCGCCCAGTTACGAAGAGTGGCGCCATTCGGCTCGAGACTGCTCACCAAGGAGCATGGATACCTCCTCGAGGCGGACGTCGCGGAAGTGGATTTCCTGCAGTTCGAGGAGGCGATAGGCGCGGCCCGCGGCCATGCCGCGCAGGAAGAGTTGCACGCCGCGGACCGGCAGTTTCACAAAGCTCTCGCATTGTGGCGGGGGAGGCCCGCGGAAGATACCTGGCTCGCCGGTTTCCTGGCCGCTCAGATCACCGGACTGGAGGAGCGACTTGCCATCGCGAGACTCGACTGGGCCGAGACGAAACTCGCCCTCGGCCGCCCCAAGGAAGTGATCGAGGACCTGCGTCCATTTGTCGCCGAGCAGCCGATGAACGAGCACGCCTGGTGGCTGCTCATGCTGGGATACGCACGAGCGGGGCAACGCGACAAAGCCCTTGAATCCTTTCGGCGCGCCCGATCGGTGCTCGTCGACGAGCTCGGTGTGGAGCCGGGTGAAGAACTCCAGCAGCTCCACGTCGCGGTCCTGGCAGGCACCGAACCTACGGCCAGGCGCGCGTCGCCGATGGGCCAAGCTCCCCCGGAGCCGAACTCTTCGGGCGACGCCGAAGAAGCCGATCCGCTCACGTTCGACCAGGAAGCGCGGCTCGCCCGGTTCGCGGCCGAGAAGGGCGGGCCGGAGTCCGCCGCCGAGCCCTTGGAGGGGGCGCGGGGCCGCGGCACACAGGACCGGCTCGACCGCGCCGAGACGAAGCTTGGTCCCGGCCACGCCCGAGAGGTCATCGGCGACCAGCTGTGGGAGGAGCGGGCCGGGGACCTGCTGATGCTCGCCTTGGCGCAGGAAGAGCAGCGGGCGCGGGGCGTGCCGGCGGAGGAGCCGGGCCGGGATCCGCGGCGGCGGCGGGTCGCGGTCGTGGGCGGCGAGCCTGACCGCGCGCCGTTCGAAGGAGGTGTCTGCCAATTGCCGGCGGACATCGCCGATTTCGTCGGCCGGCAGGACGAGCTGGCGGCGGCGGTCGAGGCACTGTGCCCCGGCGGCGATCAAACGCCCCTGCCGCTGTGCGTGGTTTCGGGTCAGGGCGGCATCGGCAAGTCCACCCTCGCCGTACATGCCGCGCATCAGGTCCGCCCGGACTTCCCCGACGGGCAGCTCTACGTCAACCTGCGCGGCGGCGACGCCCGTCCCGTCGATCCGGAGGAGGCGCTGGGCCGGTTCCTGCGCGCGCTCGGAGTGGACGGCACCGCCATCCCCGCGGGCCTGGACCAGCGGGCCGAGCTGTACCGCAGTATCCTCGCCAAAGGCCGCTACCTGGTCGTGCTCGACGACGCCGCCGAAGAGAGCCAGATCCAGCCGCTGCTGCCGGGCACGCCCGAATGCGCGGTACTGGTCACCGCCCGGCGCCGGCTGACCGCCCTGCCCGCGGCACGGCTGATCGACCTGCCGCTGATGCCGCCCGGCGACTCGCTCGACCTGCTGCGCGGCCTGATCGGCGCCGAGCGCGCAGCCGGGGCGCCCGCGGACGCCGACCTGCTCGTCCAATGGTGTGGCGGGCTGCCCCTGGCGGTGCGCATCGCCGGCATCCGGCTCGCCGCCCGCCCGCACTGGGCCCTGGCCCAGCTCGTCACGCGGCTGAGCGACAGCCGCGACCGGCTGAGCCAGCTCTCGCACGGCTCCCAGACGGTACGCGCCAGCCTGGCGGTCGGCTATCACAGGCTGACCGCCCCGGCGCGGCGGCTGTTCCGCCTGCTCGGCACGCTGGAGGCGCCGGACTTCGCGGCCTGGGTGGCCGCCGCCCTGCTCGACCTGCCCGACGCCGAGGCCGAGGACCTCCTCGAGGAGCTCGTGGACGTACGCCTGCTCGACGCCCGGCGCGACCCCTCCGGCCGGACCCGGTTCCGCTTCCACGACCTGACTCGCGTCTACGCCCGCGAGTGCGCCGAAGCCGACGAGCGCGAACACGAGCGCGACGCCGCCCTGCGCCGCGCGCTGAGCGCCTGGCTCACCCTGACCCGGCAAGCGCACATCCGGCTGTGCGGCGGCGACCACCGCCTGCCGCACGGCCGCGGCCCGCTCGGGTCACCGGAGGCGACGGCCGCCGACCGCCAAGTCCGCCGCGACCCGCTCGACTGGGTGGACGCCGAGCGCGCCGGCATCGTCGCCGCCGTACGACAGAGCGCCGCCCTGGGCGTCGGCCCGCTGTGCTGGGAGCTGGCCTCCACCGCCATGCACCTGTTCGAGACCCGCGGCCTCTACGACGAATGGCACACCACGCACGAGATCGCGTTACGCTGCGCGCGGGCGACGGGCGACGTCCGCGGACAGGTGGCCGAGGGCCTGTCGCGGGCCGGCGACCCGGGCACCGAGGTCACCGTCTTGCGCTGGGGCCGGCCGGATCCACTTCTCGGAGGGCCGCTTGGGGACTCCGGCGGTTCCTTCTGACAGCCGCTGCCCTGGGTGTGGTCGGCGACCTTCTGCTCAAGGGGGATGTCCCTCCGGTGCTGTCCCGGGCCTTCGGTGGCCTGAGGTTGACCCTCACCGGGTGACGTCGGTGAGCGGGACACCGTTCGCCCCGATGAGGCGGGCGAGCAACGCGTCGTTGCTGGTGGCCTTGGCCTCGGCGAGTTCCTCTCGGGTGACGCCCACGGCGGTGATGAACGCGACCTGGCCGTCAGGGGCATCGATCACGCCCAGGTGCGGGTCGGTGACGAAGACCAGCGCGTTGAGTCTGCTGGTCTCGGGGCCGAGCTGCCCGCCGACCCCCATCCGGTGCCCATCGGCGAACGGGTAGCCCTCGCCGAACACGTACGTGCCGAGATTCTGCAGCGTCGCCAGTGCCCAGCCAGGCGGCAGTTCGTCGCCTTCGTCGCGCGGGACGCGCATCGTCAGCTCGAAACCGAGGCCGCTGGCACCCGGTTCGGGGTCGACGCCGAGCAGACCGTCCAGGTCGCTGAAACCCCACGTGACGAGCAGCCAGTAGCCGTCCGCGCGGTGCGCGCTCAGCTCTTGGACACCCTCACCCACCGGGATGTTGGTCGCCCAGCGCAGCGGCTCGTCATCGGGGAGGTGCGCCTCCAGTGCGGTGACGATCGCCTGTCGGCTGCCCTTACGCCATCGGGGGACGCCGCCGTGAAGGTAGGCATCCAGCAGCCCGCCCCAGAACGTGTCCGGCGCGAGAGCGCGCTCGTCATACGTCCTCAGGTCGGCGATGAGCTTCTCGAGGTACGGGCGCGACTCCTCGAGGTCCGCCCCGCCCATTTCCTGCGCGCACAGCCCGATCCGGTACAGGAACTCCACGAACGCGCCGAGCGAGGTGTTGATGGTCTCGGGCTCGGGGGTGGGCACGCCGTCCTCCAGCGCGAGCAGGTAGACGTTGCTGCTCTCCAGCTCCACGGCGTAGCGGATCCGGTCGTCGGTACGGCCCTTACCGAGGATCATGAAACGTGCGGGTCGGTTCGGCGTCTCGGCATCGAAGACCGTGAAGGCATCGAACGGACCGTTCACGTGCATCGTGAAGAGAATGTCGGCGGTGACCGGCAGGCCGACCTCGCACAGCAGCTCGACGTCCTCCGGCCGGAAGCCGCGCTCCTCGACCTGGTCGCGGTCGAGCGTGACGATGCCGTCCGTGCCGAAGACCCGGACGAGTTCGGAGTGCGTGACCACTGGTGGCCTCTTTCACAGGGGGTGGGAGACCATCAAGATCGTAGTGCTGCGGTGCCCCACTCGCCTTGATTCCCTGGAACGCGACGTCAGCCCTCCGCGGCGGTGCTCCCGTCTACGATGTAGACAAACGCTACAGTGTAGACGCGTGCTTGGCGCCATCAGGAAGGAGAGCCATGACGAGCGACACGGTTGAGGTGCCCGGGGCTCGGCTACACGTCGAACTTGCCGGTGACGGGCCCCCGCTGCTGCTGATCTCCGGCGGCGGAGGCGACGCCGGGATGTATGCGGACGTGGTCCCGCTGCTGGCGCGGACGTACACCGTGATCACCTACGATCGGCGCGGCAATTCACGCAGCCCGTTCACCCACCCCGACGCCTCGATCACGCCTGCCACGCAGGCGGACGACGCGGTCGCCGTCCTCGACCACCACGGCCTCGAACGCGCCTACGTCTTCGGCAACAGCGGGGGCGCGATCATCGCCCTGGAGACGGTGATCAGGCATCCCGGCCGCCTGCTGGGCGCCGTCGTACACGAGGCGCCGCTGGTCCAGCTCCTCCCGGCCGACTCCGCCGAACGGCGGGAAATCGAACACATCGGCCGCCTCGGCCAGGACGGGCACCTGATGCGGGCCTTCGCGGCCTTCGGCGCGATGACGCTGCCCGACCCCCCGCGCATCTTCCTGTCGCCCACCGGCCAGACCGTCATCGCCGCCGGCACCCAGCTCATGATCACCGCCGGCGACCTGGCGCGGAGGCTCACCCGGCGCGAGCCGGATGCGATGACCCGCCAACTCCACAACGCGGAGCTCATGCTACGCCGCGAGCTACCCGCCTTCTGTTTCGACTACCGGCCCGACCTGTCCGCGCTGGCCGCCACCACCGCGCCGTGGTGCCTGGCCACCGGGCGCGACAGCGTCGGCAAGCCCTACTACACGCCCGCGCACGTGTTGTCCGAGCGCCTTGGCATACCCTGCCAGGAGTTCCCCGGCGGCCACGTCCCGTACATGCAGCACCCGGAGGAATTCACCAAGACACTCACCACGATCCTGGAGGGCTTCGCAGCATGACGGCCGATCCCGGACCGCCGGGCACGCTGCCGGAGCCGCCCACCCGGCCCACTCTCACCCGCGAATACCTCGCCGTCGCCGCTCTCGCCCTCATCGACGCCCACGGCCTGCGCAAGTTCTCCATGCGCAAGCTCGGCACCGCGGTCGGCTTCGACCCGATGGCCGTCTACCGCTACTACGACGACCAGGAGGCGCTCTTCGACGGCGTCGCCGAGGTGCTGTTCACCGAGATCGACGTCGACACCCTGCCCTGGGACGGCCCCTGGCAGGACCTGGCGCGCGAATACTGCCTGCGGCTGCGCGACACCCTCCTGCGCCACCCCCACGCCGTGCAGGTGTTCGCGACCCGGCCGGTGCGCTCGCCCGCCTCCATCGACACCGGCGTCAAGATGCTCACCAAACTCCATGCCGACGGCATCCCTCCGGCGCACGCCCTGCGCATAGCCCGCTGCCTGCGCGAGTTCACCGTCGGCCATGCTCTGGCCATCGCCGTGACCCGGCTCGGCGCGGAGCGGCGCAGCCGCAAACCGCGGCCCGGCAGTCCCGGCTACAACGTGCTCGCCGAAGCCGCCGACGCCACCACCCTCGACGACCACTTCGAGATGGGGGTCACCGCGATGCTGCGCGGCTTCCAGCACTCCGCCGACTGACCAGGCGCCACCAGACGTTTCCGGACGGGGGACCTCATGACGTTCCTCTACGACGGCCGGCGGTCGAAGATCCACGGCGTAGGTCGGTACGCTTCGCCTTTCGTGCCACGGGCGGCCAGACTGCCGGCCTGCCGTGCTGGCGTGGCAGCCGTCGGCGACCTCATTGCTCCTGGGCGCCGCTACCAGGTGACCGGCAGGGCGGTCACGCCGTACATGGCGGCCCGAGGCCGTAGCGGCACCTCCTTCGCGGGTACGGCCAGCCGCAGCCCGGGGAAGCGCCGCAGCAGCGCCGGATAGGCCAGCCGCATCTCCAGCCGGGCCAGCTGCTGGCCCAGGCACTGGTGGATGCCGTGACTGAAGCCCAGTTGCTGGGTGGCCTGGCGGGTGACGTCGAAGTGGTCGGGGGCGGGGAAGCGGGTCGCGTCGCGGTTGACGGCCGGGAGGGAGATCGTCACGGTTTCCCCGGCTTTGATCGTCCGCCCGGCGAGGGGCACGTCGGCCCTGGCGACCCGGATCGGGCCGATGTGCGTGATGCTGAGGTAGCGCATCAGTTCCTCGACCGCGGTCTCGGCGACGGCGGGATCCGTGCGTACGAGGTCGGCCTGCTCGGGGCGGCACAGCAGCAGGAACGTGCCCAGGCTCAGCATGGTCGCGGTGGTCTCGTGCCCGGCGGTCAGCAGCAGCGTGGCCACGCCGGTGAGCTCCTCGTGGTTGAGCTCGCCACCGGTGACCAGCTCGCTGAGCAGGTCCTCGCCGGGCTCGGCCCGCTTGCGCCCGACCAGCTCGGACAGGTAGCCCATCAGCTCGGCGCTCGCGGCGCCCCGCTGTTCGATGGGATTGTCGAGGTTCACCGCCTGCGCGGTGGTGTCCTGGAAGCGTGAACGCTCGCCGTACGGCACGCCGAGCAGCTCGCAGATCACCAGCGACGGGATCGGCAGTGCGAACGTCTTGACCAGGTCCGCGGGAGCGCCGGAGCGGGCCATCTCGTCGAGCTGGCCGTCGATGATCTCCTGGATCCTGGGCTCCAGCCTTCGCATCTTCCGCATGCTGAAGTGCCCGGTCAGCAGCTTGCGGTAGCGGGAGTGCTCGGGGTCGTCCATCGCGATGAAGAAGCCTGGCGGGATCACCAGATCCGTCAGCCCCTCGGGCGGCGCCAGCTCCTTGATCGGCGGGGCGGCGCCTTGCTGGGTGTTGCTGAAGCGCGGGTCGTCGAGCACCGCGCGTGCCTCGGCGTAGCCGGTGACCAGCCAGCCGAGCCGCCCGTCGGCGTAGGTCATCGGGTGCAGCGGTCCGTGGAGCTCTTTCAGCAGAGCAGGCGGCTCGAACGGGTCCTCCCGTTCGACCGGCAGACTCTTGAGGATTTCCATGTTTGCCAGAAAAGCGCATAGATTGCGAAATTGCAAGCTATGCATAAACGCAGGGCATGCTGTAAGGTGGCGCTGTGGAAGGTCATCGCGAACGCAAGAAGGCCCGCACTCGCCGTGCGCTGCTGGAGGCCGCGGTGCGGCTGTTCAGTGAACGGGGCTATGAGCAGACCACAGTCGCCGAGATCGCCGCGGCGGCCGACGTGGCACCCCGGACCTTCTTCGCGTACTTCGCGAGCAAGGAGGAAGTGCTCTTCCTGAACGCCGAGGATCGCGGGCAGATCATGCTCGAGGTGATCGCCGGGCGGAAACCGGGGGAGCCCTTGGGGGATCTGCTGATCCGGATGTTCGAGGCGCTGGTGCGCAGCCTGGCCGAGGGTGACGAGTTGGACTTCGCGCTGTCGCCGCTGCGGACCCGGCTGGTGTTCACCGAGCCCGCGCTGCGGGCACGCGGGCTGACGCTCATCCTCGAGGAGCAGCCCGTGCTGGCCGGGGCCCTGTGCGAGGTCTACCCCGAGCTGGATCCCGTGTCGGCAGGCGCGGCGGTCGGCAGCTTCATGGGCGCGCTGGCCGTGGCGGGGATCGTCGCCCAGCAGCAGGGCGGCTCCAACGAGGACGTCCTGGCCGCCGGCCGGCGAGGGATCGAGATCGCGGTCAACGGGCTGTCGAGCCTCGACGTTTCCTGACGCGACCGCCGGAGGTTCACCGCTGGCGTTGCATGGACAGGGCCTGCCGCCAGTGCTCGGCCGCCTGGCCCATGTCGTGGCCGAGGAGCTCGAAGAACTGGGTGGTGGTACGGAGCCGGTCGCCGGTGGGCGTGTCGGCGCCGAAGATCCCGACGCCGTGCCGCGTGGTGTCGGCCCAGATCGCTATCGACCTGGCACTGGCCGCCCACGTGTGATACCAGACGTCCACGTCCACGAAGTACCGCACCCGGCGCGCCTCCCGCTCCCGGGCGACCATCTGCCGCTGCTCCAGCCACTTGATGGCATTGGAGATCGTCGCCGGACTGACATGGAGTTGCTGGGCGAGTTCCGTGGCGGTCAGGCTGCCGCCCTCGCTGAGGAACAGCGCGGCGAACACCTTGGCGGTCATGGGCGCCATCCCGCCCTCGATCATCATGGCGACGAACTGCTCTTCGAACTCCCGGGCGGTGCGGACGTCGCGGTTGTCCGTGGTGTGCGGAACGCCGGCCTGGGGAGCGCGCTTGCGGCGGCGGGCGCGCCAGTTCGTCGCATGCTGGGCGCGCGCCGCCCGGTAGCCGTGCGGGCCACCGTTCCTGGCGATCTCGCGGGTGACGGTGGACCTGGACCGTCCCAGCCGGCGGGCGATCTCCGCGTAGGTCAGGCCGGCCGCCAGGCCTTCGGCGATGCGGCGACGATCCTCGGCGGTCAGCCGGTCTCCTGGCATGCCATCCTCCCCGGTCGAGCCCTCGATGCTGCAAGACAGTTGCACTCAGCTACAAGGTCATTGCACCAATACACGCAATCTGACCTGGGCAAATGAATTTCTCAAGTTGTCTCATCCCAGAACACGACCCTAGCGTTTTGCCCAGACCGAAGAGGAGGTTTCACCATGAAAAAGGTCGTACTCATCACCGGCGCCTCCGCCGGCATCGGCAAGGCCACCGCACTCGAGCTCATCCGCGCCGGCCACCTCGTCTACGGCGCCGCGCGGCGCGTACACAAGATGGACGACATCCGCGACGCCGGCGGACACGCCCTGGCGCTGGACGCACGCCGGCCGGAGGACCTGGAACACGCCATCGGCACCATCGTCGCCGAACAGGGCCGCATCGACGTCCTGATCAACAATGCCGGCACCGTCCTGCACGGCGCGGCCGAGGACATCCCCATCGACCTGGCACGCGACCAGTTCGAGGTCAACGTCTTCGCCCCGGCCCGGCTGACCCAGCTCGCCCTGCCGTACATGCGCGAGCAGGGGTCCGGCACGATCGTCAACGTCTCCTCCATCGGCGGCGAGATCGCGCTGCCGCTCGGCTGCTGGTACTACGCGACCAAGCACGCGCTGGAGGCCTACTCCGACAGCCTGCGCATGGAGGTGGAGCCGTTCGGCATCGACGTCGTGATCATCCAGCCCGGCATCATCAAGACCGAGTTCGAGGACCACACGGCACAAGACCTCCGTGAGATCTCCGGCACGACCGCGTACGGGGAGATGGCCCAAGCCATGGCCGAACGCGCCGAGGCACAGCTCGGCGAGAACACCCCGGCCAGCGACCCAGGTGTCGTCGCCACCGCCGTCCGGCAGGCCATCGAAGCCGGCAAGCCCGAGACGCGCTACGCGGTCGGCTACATGGCCGAAAGGCTCCTGGAGCTCAACAGGACGTTGCCAGACCGCGAATTTGACAAGCTCCTCACGAACGTCGCGAAGTAGCCCGGCCACGATGTCGCACCAACCCCACTCACGCAGATGGTGGGCGCTCATCGCGCTCGTGCTCACGTCGCCGGCCGTGGGCTTCCAAGAGGACGCTCCTGGTCGCGCTGGTCATCTTCGGGGTCAGCTCCCTGGTCGCCGCCTACGCCCCCTCGACCGGGAGCTTCATCGCGGCGCGTGCCGCGCTGGGCCTGGGAGCGGCGCTCCTCATGTCCACGATGCCGGCGCTGATCCCGACGATGTTCACCGCGGAGGAGCGGCCGAAGGCGATCGGAACGCTGGCGGGCGCCTCGATGCTGGCCTTTCCCATCGGCCCGCTCCTGGGCGGCTGGCTGCTGAACCACTTCTGGTGGGGCTCGGTCTTCCTGATCAACATCCCCGTGGTCGTCCTGGCGTTCCTCGCGGTCGCCGCCTGGCTGCCCGAATCGCAGCGGGAGCGCGGCAGGCGGATCGACGTGGGCGGCGTGGTGCTGTCGAGCGCGGCGGTTACGGCGTTGACCTACGGCCTCATCGAGATCGGTGAGCGAGGCTGGACGGACGCGGCCGTGTTCGGACCGATCCTCGGCGGGACGGCCGCGCTGGCGCTGTTCGTGCTCTGGGAGCGACGGGTCCGCGAACCGCTGGTGGACCTGTCGCTGTTCGCCAACGCGCGCTTCACCGTCGGCACCGCGCTGGCCACGCTCGCCCACTTCACCATGTTCGGCGTCCTGTTCGCGCTCCCGCAGTACTTCCAGGCGAACCTCGGCACGGACGCGATGGGCAGCAGCCTGCGGCTGTCGCCGCTCATCGCCGGGATGCTCATCGCGATGCCGGCGGCAGCCAGGCTGAGCAGGACGATCGGCCCCAAGCTCGCGGCCGGCCTGGGGTTCGCCCTGCTCACCGCGGGCCTGTTCTGGGGTGCCACCACCGATGCGGGCAGCGGCACCGGGTCGGCGGCCGCGTGGACGGCCCTGTACGGCCTCGGGCTCGGCTGCGTCCTGCCCACGGTCATGGACGCGGCGCTGGGCGCCCTGTCACCCGGCAACGCCGGCGTCGGCGCCGCGGTCAACCAGTCCATCCGCACCCTCGGCGGCAGCTTCGGCGCGGCGGTCCTCGGCTCGATCCTCACGTCTGCCTACCGCGCGGAGGTGCCGCAGCAAGCACGCGAGAGCGTCTTCGCCGGGCTGGCCGCCGCACGATCCGCCGGCTCCGCGACCCTGGCGGACACGGTCAGCTCCGCCTTCGTCCATGGCCTGGACATCGTCCTGGCCGCCGGCGGTGGACTCGGCCTCCTCGGCGTCCTCCTCGCCCTGGCCTGGCTGCCCGGTACGTCTGAGCGTCCCCGGGCGGGCGCACCCCGGCACGCACAGCAGGTCCACGTACCCCGTCGTTGAGTGAGTGCTTGACCGGTGGGAGTGGGGTGGACCCTCTCGAAGTTCCTCCGGCCTCGCCCTGAACGAACGCGAGAGGCCCGCCGGATGTCAGCGGCGGCGTCAGGACGGCGACAGCCCCATATCAGAGCGGTCGGCGATCGTAGGGGCATCGAAAGAACACCGCACAAGGAGCACACGATGCAGAAGTTCGACACCCCCGCCCCGATCGCCGCCGTCCTGAACATCCCCGCGGGACGCGTCCAGTTCATCGCCGCCGACCAGGCCGACACCACGGTCGAGGTCCAGCCCACGAACCCCTCCAAGAGCCGCGACGTGAAGGCGGCCGAGCAGACCACGGTC
>NZ_JBSFTC010000077.1:0-39251 GCF_053590415.1 Nonomuraea sp. NPDC003201 | reverse complement strand
TGGCCGCAGGTCCGCTGCCGGGCCGCCCGCGCGGAGACGGCGCGCACACGCCTACGGGGCACGGCCGCGAGGGAGCGGGTCGTCTGCTCGGCTGACGGTTGGTCGGCTCTGAAGGGTCGGCCTGTCTGCTCGGCCGGCGGTTGGGTGGCCGCGGGTGGTCGGGTCGATCGCACCGCTGACGGCTCGGCGGCTGTGAAAGGTCGGGTTGCCTGCTCGGCTGGTGGCTGGGTGGCTGCGGGTGGTCCGGTCGATCGCATGGCCGGCGGTTGGTCGGCTGTGAGGGTTCTGGCCGTCCGCATCGCTGACGGTGGGGTGGCCGCGTGAACGGCAGGCCTGATGGCGAGGACGACCTCGGCGACATGATCCCGTTCTCCTCCGGCGACTCCGAGCAGGACAGGCCGGAGGACCCGGCCGCGGGCGAGCCGAACCCGGAGCGACGGCGGCCCGAGCCCGATGCGACGGCCGGCCCTGAAGCAGCGGCGGAGCCCGAGACGGTGACGGAGCCTGAGACGGCGGCGGAGCCTGATGCGGGGGCGGAGCCTGATGCGGCGGCGGAAGTCGGCGATGCGGAGGCCCGCGATGCGGAGGCCCGCGATGCGGAGGCCCGCGATGCGGAGGCCCGCGATGCCGAAGCCAGCGCGGCGGAGGTCGGCGCTGCGGAGGTCGGCGCGGTGGGGGAGGCGGAGGGCGGAGTGCCGGCCGCGCCCCGCCAGCGGGCCTTGCGCAAGGCCGGGATGGTCTCCGCAGGCCTGATCGTGTCCCTGGTGGCGTTGGGGGCGGGCGGGATCGCGGTGCTCAAGCCGTACCTGAGCCCCGAAGACTTCGACGGGCCCGGCAGCGGCGCCGTGACGGTGCGGATCGCGCCGGGTTCGAGCGCGCAGGCCATCGGCTCCGTGCTGGCCGAGGCCGGGGTGGTGGCGAGCGCGCAGTCGTTCGTACGGGTGACGGAGGAGCGCGCGGTCACCAACCGGCTGCGGCCCGGGCACTACCGGATGCGCAAGGGCATGGCCGCCAAAGCGGCGCTCGACCTGCTGCTCGCGCCCTCGTCCAGGGTCGTGCGGCGCGTCACCGTCCCCGAGGGCCTGCGGACGTCCGAGGTGCTGGCCCGCGTCGCCAAACTGGCCGGGTTGCCGCTCAAGGAGCTGCAGGGTGTCGACAAGGCCCTCGTCGGCCTGCCCTCGTACGCGGAGGGGCTCGAGGGGTTCCTGTTCCCCGCCACGTACGAGATCGAGCCCGGCGACACGGCGGTGGACGTGCTCGCGGCGATGGTCGAGCGCTTCCAGCTCGCGGCCCGCCAGATCGGCCTGGAGAAGGAGGCGGCCCGCAAGCACGTGACGCCGCTGGAGGCCGTCACGGTGGCCAGCATGATCCAGGCCGAGGGCGGGGTCGACGCGGACTACCCGAAGATCTCCAGGGTGATCTACAACCGCCTCCAGAAGGGCACCCCGCTGGAGATCGACAGCACCGTCCTGTACGCGCAGAACCGGCGGAGTCTGAAGATTACGGAGCGTGACACCAAGGTCGACTCTCCTTACAACACCTACCAGCACAAAGGGCTGCCGCCCGGGCCCATCGCGAATCCCGGGGAGAAGGCGCTGATGGCGGCCCTGAACCCAGCGCAAGGCGATTGGCACTGGTTTGTGACGACGGATCCGGCGCATAGAATCACCAAATTCACCGACAAAGAGAGCGAGTTCGTGAGATACCGGGAAGAGCTGAATAAGAACCTCGGGACGAGTTGATGTTCGGCGGGACCCCCTCCGTCCCGGCGCAAATGCCCCCAAACGGGTCATGCGTCCTCTTTCCATCCCTTAGCATGGCTACCCAGAGTGATCTCCGCTGGTCGTGGGAGCATGTCCGGCGGACCCCCCAGTTCCGCTCGGTGACCCAAGCCGGTTTGGCGGTTTCGCTTGACGCCCGGCCGGTCATACCGGGAGATTGGCCAGCGCACCTATGAACGATCTCGATCTGAACACTCTCCTCGGCGCCGAGGACGACGGTGGTCGTACCCGGCGCACTCGCGGCGGCCGTGGCGGCCGCCGGCGGCGCCGACGCCGCAACCGTGGCGGCTTCGTCGCGCCGCTGCTCGCCTTCGTCGTGCTGGCGGGCATCATCGGCGGTGGCGGTTACTACGGCTACATGTGGCTCAACGACGCGCTCGTGCCCGACGACTACACCGGTCAGGGCACCGGCGAGGTCGTCGTGGAGATCAAGGACGGCCAGAGCGCCTCGGACGTGGCGCAGGAGCTGGAGAAGCAGGGGGTCGTGGCCAGCGCCAGGGCGTTCACCAACGCGATCGCCAACGCCAACAGGAGCGGCTCGCTGCAGCCCGGCTCGTACAAGCTGCGCAAGAACATGTCGGCAGCGAGCGCGGTGGCGCTGCTCATCCCGGACAACCGGATGCGCGCCACGGTGACCCTCAAGGAGGGCCTGCGCCTGTCCGACACCTTGAAGACGTTGGCGCAGGAGACCGGCAAACCCGTCAAGGACTTCGCCGCGGCGGCCAAGGACGTGGAGCAGCTCGACCTGCCGAAATACGCCAAGGGCAAGCTCGAGGGATACGCCTTCCCGGCCACGTACGAGGTCCAGCCCAAGACCACGGCGTCGCAGATCCTGGGAGCGATGGTCAAGCGGTTCAACCAGACGGCTGAGCAGATGGACCTCGAGGGCGGCGCTAAGTCACTCGGCCACACGCCGCACGAGATCATGGTCATCGCCAGCATCGTGCAGGCCGAGGCCGGTCGCCAGGAGGACATGCCGAAGATCGCCCGCGTCATCTACAACCGGCTGGAGCGCAAGCCGCAGATGAAGCTGGAGATGGACAGCACGGTCATGTACGCGCTGAACAAGTACGGCACGGCCGCCTCGATCCCCGAGACGAAGACCAAGAGCCCGTACAACACGTACCTGAACCTCGGCCTGCCTCCCGGGCCCATCGCGAACCCCGGGGACCACGCGATCGAGGCCGCCCTGAACCCCGCCAAGGGGCCCTGGCTCTACTTCGTCGCCACCGACCCCAAGAGCAACATCACCAAGTTCGCCACCACGGAGGCCGAACGCCAGGCGCTGCTGGCCGAATACCGCAGGAACGGCGGCTGATCGGCGATCCGACGCGTCACACGCCCGCCCACCTCACACGGTGGGCGGGCTTTTTTGGGGCCGGTTCTGCCCGATCCGCGCGTGCGCCGTCGTTGTGATGCGGGCGGCGGGGCCCGCGCGGGGACGCCCACTTGGCGGGCCGTCGTATGGCGGGGGGCTGCGCGGGGACGCCCACTTGGCGGGCCGCCGTACAGCGGGTGGCGGGTTTGCGCGGGAGACACCCATTCCTTTACGGCTGCGCACGGTGGGCACCCCCCGCCGACCTGCGCCGCCCCCCGTCCAAGGGACGCTTCTCAGGTGACGGGACGACCCGCCGTGACGCGCGCCCCGTGGGCCGTCCGAGCGGCGAAGCGTGGGCGACAGGGCGATAGGGTCGTCATGTTTCGGAAGGAGTGTGGATGCGGGCTGCGGTGATGGGGTCGCCCATCGGTCATTCGCTCTCGCCTTACCTGCACCGGGCCGCGTACCAGGCGATGGGGCTCGACGGGTGGAGCTACGAGGCGTTCGAGTGCGACGAGGCGCGGCTGCCCGCGCTGCTCGGCGAGCTGGTGCCCGTGCGCGGCCAGATCCCCGGCGGCGAGGACGCGTGGGCCGGGCTGTCGCTGACCATGCCGCTCAAGCGGGCCGTGCTGCCCCTGCTCGACACCGTGTCCGACCTGGCCGTCGAGGTCGGCGGGGCCAACACCGTGGTCTTCCACGACGGGCGCCGGCACGGCCACAACACCGACGTCTACGGCATCGAGCAGGCGCTGGCCGAGGCGGGCGTGCCCGCGCCGGGCTCGGCGACCGTGCTGGGCGGAGGGGCCACGGCGGCGTCGGCGCTCGCGGCGCTGCGTAACCTCGGGCTGTTCTCGGCGACGCTGCTGGTGCGCGACCCCGCGCGGGCGGGGGAGACGGTGGAGGTGGCCGAGCGGCTGGGCGTGGCGCTGGCGGTGGAGACGTTCGACAAGCTCGACGCCTTCACGCGGGTGGATCTGGTGGTCTCGACGCTGCCAGGCGGGGCGGCGGACGCGTTCGCCGACCGGCTGGCGCGGGTGCCCGCGCTCTTCGACGTGGTCTACTCACCCTGGCCGACCGGCGCGGCGGCGGCCGTGCGGGCCGCGGGCGGCACCGTGGTCGGGGGGTTCGCGATGCTGCTGCACCAGGCGGTGCGGCAGGTGGAGCTGATGACGGGCCGGACGGATGTGCCGGTGGAGGCCATGCGCGCGGCCGGCGAGGCGGAGCTCGCTAAGCGGTCATCTCGAACGGGTTGATCACGGTCACGCCCGTGTCCGCGAAGTCCTTCACGTTGCGGGTGACCACGCTCAGCCGTGAACCTTGGCCGTGGCCGCGATCAACGCGTCGGAGAAGGGAAGAGCGCGCACGCAGCGCATGCGGCCCCATTCCTCGGTGACATCACTGGTGATCGGGATGATCCGATCCCCGAAGGACTGGAAGAGCCGGGCGAGCCACCTCTCCAGCACCAACGCCTGCTGGGGGTCGCTCTTCCGGCGCAGCTCGATCCCCCAGCGGATCTCGCCGATGGACAGGACGCTGAGGTAGAGAGTCGGCCCCAGGTTGTCATGTGGCTTCGTACCTCGGAGATGACGTAGCCGACGCTCACCAGCCGAGGTCCACTTCTCGCGGGAGACTCTTGTCGCGTGCGAACTCCAGATCGTCCGGCCAGTCCGGCTCGCTGAGCAGGAACTCCTTGAAGTCCGGCTGCCTGCCCCTGAGCCGGCGGTACTCCTCCATGTCAAGGATCACCACCACGTCCTTGCCGTGCTTCGTGACGACCTGCGGCCCCTCGTCGTGAGCCTTCCTGACGACTTCACTGAACTGCTGCTCGGCCTCTTGCAGCTGCCATCTGGTCGCTTCTGTCTGGATCGCGGCCATACGACCTCTCTCTGTCTAGGCTGGACAGAAGTTTGGCGCAGGGGGCCGGGCCAGCGGGGATGATTCGAGAGCCTCCGGTCGTTGTGGTAATGTAGCTCTCTGATCGGTCCGGCATGCCATTGCTGGACGCGCAAGCGGAGGTCTCCCTCCCACCTGAGTCACCGGAAAGGTGGCCGGGTCCAGGATCACGCCGGACTACTCCGGGGAGCTCCAGGCCACGAAAGCCGAAGAGCTCAGTGGCCCCGCATGCGCGACGTGCGGGGCTTTTCGCGTTGGCGAGGAGCTCCCGGCACGACGAGCACGTAGGGATCGCGAACCTAGGAGGCCCCATCAGCACTGAGCCCCGCATCAACGAGCGTATCCGAGTTCCCGAGGTTCGCCTCGTGGGCCCGAACGGCGAGCAGGTAGGCATCGTCTCGATTCACGACGCCCTGAAGCTCGCCCAGGAGGCCGACCTCGACCTCGTCGAGGTCGCGGCCACGGCTCGACCGCCCGTGTGCAAGCTCATGGACTACGGCAAGTTCAAGTACGAGTCCGCGATGAAGGCGCGCGAGGCGCGCAAGAATCAGGCGCACACGATCATCAAGGAGATCAAGCTCCGGCCGAAGATCGACCCGCACGACTACGAGACCAAGAAGGGTCACGTGGTGCGGTTCCTCAAGGCAGGAGACAAGGTCAAAGTCACGATCATGTTCCGTGGTCGCGAGCAGTCCCGGCCGGAGTTGGGTTTCCGGCTTCTGCAGCGGCTCGCGGACGACGTCCAGGAGCTCGGTTTCGTGGAGTCCCACGCCAAGCAGGACGGCCGTAACATGATCATGGTGATCGGTCCGCATAAGAAGAAGGCTGAGGCCAAGGCCGAAAAGGCCGCCGCCAAGGCACAGCGTGGCAGCGAGGACACTTCCCCACAGGAAGGATGACCCGCGGTTGGGGTTAGCCTTACAGAGCGCCCCGATCCAGCCACCAGCAGACGAAGACGCCGCGACCGGGTCGGCCCAGCACCGGCCCGGCCCGTGGCACGACCGAAACGAGGAGAGACGGCGACATGCCGAAGATGAAGACGCACAGCGGTGCGAAGAAGCGGTTCCGGCTTACCGGCACCGGCAAGATCAAGCGTCGCCGTGCCAACCGCGCGCACTACAACGAGTGGAAGTCGTCCACGCTGACGCGCCGTCTCAAGAACGAGGTCGTCCTTTCCGACGCCGATTCCAAGAAGATCAAGAAGCTGCTCGCTAAGTAGCGCGATTCCCCGGGGAGAAGAAACATGGCACGCGTGAAGCGGGCGCTCAACGCCAAGAAGAAGCGCAGGGTCGTCCTCGAGAGGGCGAGCGGTTACCGCGGCCAGCGGTCGCGTCTGTACCGCAAGGCCAAGGAGCAGATGCTCCACTCGATGACGTACGCCTACCGGGACCGCAAGGACCGCAAGGGCACCTTCCGCCGTCTGTGGATCCAGCGGATCAACGCCGCCGCCCGCCAGAACGGCATGACCTACAACCGCCTGATCCAGGGTCTGCGCCTGGCCGGCGTCGAGGTCGACCGCAAGATCCTGGCCGACCTCGCGGTCAACGACAGCCAGACTTTCGCCACGCTCGTCGAGGCCGCCAAGAAGGCGCTTCCGGCGAACGTGAACGCTCCGGCCGCGAGCTGAAGAGCCGCGAGCTGAGGCGCTCGTCTTAATCGAGGGGCCCACCGATGACGGTGGGCCCTTTGTTGCTGTGTGGGGCGCCGCCACGAGGGGCGTCCAGGTGTGAGGCGCTGGCGCGAGGGGCGTCGCGGTGTGGGACGTTCCGTGAGGGACGCTGCTGTGTGAGACAGGGAGAGAGCATGGCCGGGTCCGAGCTGACCAACGTGAAGTCGCCGCGGGTGAAGGCGGCCAGGCGGCTCACCAAGCGGGCCTTCAGGGAGCAGGACCGCAGGTTCCTGGCCGAGGGGCCGCAGGCCGTGCGCGAGGCGCTCAAGCTCGACGGCGTGACGCTGGAGCTGTTCAGCACCGCCGAGGCCGAGCTGCGCCACCCCGAGCTGATCACCGAGGCCCGTCTGAAGGGCGTGCCCGTGCACCGGGCCAGCGGCGAGGTCATGTCGGAGCTGTCACAGACCGTGACCCCGCAGGGGCTGGTGGCCGTCTGCGCGCTCGTGCACGTGCCCCTGGACAAGGCGCTGGCGGAGCAGCCGCGCCTGGTCGCCGTGCTCGCCCACGTGCGCGACCCGGGCAACGCCGGCACCGTCATGAGGGCGGCCGACGCCGCCGGCGCCGACGCGGTGATCTTCACCGACGCCTCCGTCGACCCGTACAACGGCAAGTGCGTACGCGCCAGCGTCGGCAGCCTGTTCCACTTGCCCGTCGTCATCGGTGCACCGGTGAGCGCCGCCGTGCGTCAACTCAAGGAGCGGGGTTTGCGCGTGCTGGCCGCCGACGGCACGGGCAAGCACACGCTCGACGATGTTGATCTTAGCGGACCCACCGCGTGGATCTTCGGCAACGAAGCCTGGGGACTGCCGGAGGACGTACTGGCTGAGGCCGACGATGTGGTCAGAGTGCCCATCTACGGACAGGCGGAAAGCCTGAACCTGGCCACCGCCGCGGCGGTATGCCTTTACTCCTCGGCTAGGGCTCAGCGAGTGCCCTAGGCGGTGGGAAACCCGCTATTGTCGGCGTTGTAGGCGGAGGGGGCGAGGTCGTGCACGGCGCAGACACCGACGGGCGAGTTGTGGCCGCCGCGTGCACGATAGCCATCGACGACCTTCCCGACGGCCTCATCGTGACCGACCGTGACGGCTGCGTGCTGGCCGTAAATCGGGCCGCCGCCCGGCTCACCGGCGTTCCCATGGAGCGCGCGGTCGGCAGGCACATGAACGACGTGTTCCCGTTCCGCGACCATGACGGGCGCGACTGGTGGAAGGCGCTCGACCCCGAGGGCGGGATGCGCATCAGGAGCAGGGCGCCGGAGCGGCCGCTGCACCTGCCCGGCGGCCAGGAGCTGTACGTCGCGGCCAGGCTCGTACGCGAGCCGGAGCGCGGCGGCGAGGTCGAGCGCGTCACGATCACCCTGCGTGACGGCGGCGCCCGCGCCCGGCTGGAGCGCAGCCGCGCCGACCTGGTCTCGACCGTGGCCCACGAGCTGCGTTCGCCGCTGACCAGCGTCAAAGGCTTCACCGCGACCATGCTGGCCAAGTGGGAGCGCTTCACCGACGAGCAGAAGCGCGTCATGCTCGAGACCGTCAACAACGACGCCGACCGCGTCACCAGGCTCATCACCGAGCTGCTCGACGTCTCGCGCATCGAGTCGGGGCGGCTGGAGGTGCGCCGCCAGGTCGTCGACGTACCCGCCAGGGTGCGCAGGCTCATCGCGGGCAGGGTCGCGGCGGGTGAGACTGAGGGGCGTTTTCGCCTGATCGTCGGCGACGACCTGCCGGAGATGTGGCTCGACCAGGACAAGATCGACCAGATCCTGGGTAACCTGGTGGAAAACGCGCTGCGCCACGGGCGCGGCACTGTGACAATTGAGATCGAGTCCGTCGGATGGGGAGTTGCCGTGTCGGTGCGCGATGAGGGCGAGGGCATCGAGCCCGAGCTGGCTCCGCGCGTCTTCAGGCAGTTCTGGCGAGGCGGCAACAGCCGCCGGCGCGGTGGCACCGGGCTCGGCCTCTTCATCGTCAAGGGCCTGGTCGAGGCGCACGGCGGCACGATCACCGTGCAGCGGGCGCCCGAGGGCGGGGCGGAGTTCCGATTTACCGTGCCCACCGGCACGCCCGACTTCGTCACCCCTTAGCGATCGAGTCGGCCCCGGTGGGCGGGCCCCACTAGACTCTTTTCCGCTCAAGCCCTGGATACGGAGCTCACTCTTGTCTGACTACGACCCCGTCGAGGTGACACCGTTGCATGCCGACGAGGTGTCCCGCATGGAGGCCGACGCCATCGCGGCGATCAAGGTGGCCGACAGCCTCGACGCACTCAAGCAGGCCCGGCTGGCGCACGCGGGCGACCGCTCGCCCATCGCCCTGGCCAACCGCGAGATCGGCGCCCTGCCGCCCGCCGCCCGCGCCGAGGCCGGCAAGCGCGTCGGCACCGCCCGTAGGGCGATCAACGAAGCGCTCGCCGGCCGCCAGGCCGAGCTCGAGGCCGAGCGCGACGCGCGGGTGCTCGTCGAGGAGACCGTCGACGTCACCCTGCCGTGGGACCGGCGGCCGCGCGGCGCCCGCCACCCGCTGACCACGCTGCAGGAGCGCATCGCCGACGCGTTCGTCGCCATGGGCTACGAAGTGGCCGAGGGCCCCGAGCTCGAAGGCGAGTGGTTCAACTTCGACGCGCTCAACATCGCCAAGGACCACCCGGCCCGCTCGGAGCACGACACGTTCTACGTGGCAGCGCCGGGTCACGCCGACTCCGGCATGGTGTTGCGCACGCAGACCTCGCCGGTGCAGATCCGCGCACTGCTCCAGCGCGACCTGCCGGTCTACGTGATCTCGCCCGGCAAGACGTTCCGCACCGACGAGCTCGACGCCACCCACACCCCGGTCTTCCACCAGACCGAGGGGCTGGCCGTGGACGAGGGCCTGACGATGGCCCACCTCAAGGGCACGCTCGACCGGTTCGCGGAGGTGATGTTCGGCAAGGGCATCACGACCCGCTTCCGGCCCAACTACTTCCCGTTCACCGAGCCGTCCGCCGAGATGGACCTCA
This sequence comes from Nonomuraea sp. NPDC003201, assembly GCF_053590415.1. Classification (NCBI taxonomy): domain Bacteria; kingdom Bacillati; phylum Actinomycetota; class Actinomycetes; order Streptosporangiales; family Streptosporangiaceae; genus Nonomuraea; species Nonomuraea sp. NPDC003201. The sequence continues at coordinate 29,599 of NZ_JBSFTC010000077.1, read as the reverse complement.
AGTGCTTCGTCTGCCGCGGCAGCTCGGCGATCCCCGGCAACCCGCCCTGCCGCACCTGCAAGTCGGAGGGCTGGATCGAGTGGGGCGGCTGCGGCATGGTCAACCCGCGCGTGCTCATCGCCTGCGGGGTCGATCCGTCGCGGTACTCCGGGTTCGCGTTCGGCATGGGCATCGAGCGGACGCTGATGTTCCGCCACAACGCCGAGGACATGCGTGACATGGTCGAGGGAGACGTGCGCTTCACGCTCCCGTTCGGAATGGAGATCTGATGAAGGTCCCGCTTTCCTGGCTGCGGGAGTATGTCGATCTCCCGGCGGTCACCGCCCACGAGGTGGCCGACAAGCTCACGGCCGCCGGGCTCAAGCTCGAGTCGATCAGCTCGCACGGCCACGACGTCAAGAACGTCGTCGTCGGCGAGGTGCTCGTGATCGAGGAGCTGTCCGGCTTCAAGAAGCCGATCCGGCACTGCAAGGTCGAGACCGGCGAGGCGACGCCGCGCGAGATCGTCTGCGGCGCCACCAACTTCGTCGCCGGTGACCGCGTGCCCGTCGTGCTGCCCGGCGGCGTGCTGCCCGGCGGGTTCGAGGTCGGGGCGCGCAAGACGTACGGGCGCATGTCGGAGGGCATGATCTGCTCCGAGCGCGAGCTCGGGCTGAGCGACGACCACGGCGGCATCATGGTGCTGCCGGCCGACACCCCGATCGGCACCGACGTGGTCGAGTTGCTCGGCCTGCGCGACGACGTGATCGAGCTGGAGATCACGCCCGACATCGGCTACGCGCTGTCGATCAGGGGCGTGGCCCGCGAGGTGGCGACCGGGTTCGGGGTGGCCTTCCGCGACCCCGCCGACGTCGAGCTGCCCACCGAGACCGGCACGGCGTGGCCGGCGTCGATCGCCGACCCGACCGCGTGCGACAGGTTCGTGCTGCGCGAGGTCACCGGCTTCGACCCCGCCGCCCAGAGCCCGCTCTGGATGCGGATCCGCCTCACGCGCGCCGGCATGCGGTCCGTGTCGCTGGCCGTCGACATCACCAACTACCTGATGCTGGAGCTCGGGCAGCCGCTGCACGCGTTCGACCGCGGCAAACTGCGCGGCGAGATCGTCGTGCGCCGCGCCGTCGCGGGCGAGCGGCTGGAGACGCTCGACCACGTCGTACGCGAGCTCGACCCCGACGACATCCTGATCACCGACCAGTCGGGGCCGATCTCGATGGCCGGCACCATGGGCGGGCTGGAGACCGAGATCTCCGACGCCTCGAGCGACATCGTCATCGAGGCCGCCCACTTCTCCGCGACCGGCATCTCGCGCGAGTCGCGCAGGAACGGGCTGGTGTCGGAGTCGTCCAAGCGGTTCGAACGCGGCGTCGACCGGGAGCTGCCCCTCGTCGCCTCGTGGCGGGCCGTGCAGCTGCTGGCCGAGCTGGGCGGCGCGAGCATCCAGCCCGGGGTCACGCACGCCGAGGTCGAGGTGTCGCCCGCGCGCATCGCGATCCCGTCGAGCTATCCGGGCACCGTGGCCGGCGTCCCCTACTCCAAGGAGACCGTCGTCTCCCGGCTGCAGCAGGTCGGCTGCGTCGTGGTCGACGGCGACGACCCGGCCGTGCGCCAGGGCGGCGTCGACCCGACCGGGGTCGTGACCGGCGGCGCCCTGGCGGCCAAGCTGGCCGTCACCGGCGACGACATGATCACGGTGACGCCGCCGTCGTGGCGCCCCGACCTCACCGACCCCAACGACCTGGCCGAAGAGGTCATCCGGCTGGAGGGCTACGAGAGCCTGCCGTCGGTGCTGCCCTCCGCCCCCGCCGGGGCCGGGCTCACCGAGGGCCAGCGGCTGCGCCGCCGGGCCGGCCGGGCGCTGGCCGAGGGCGGCTACGTCGAGGTGCTCAGCTACCCGTTCATCAGCCCCGACGACTTCGACCGGATGCTGCTGCCCGCCGACGACGCGCGCCGCCGTGCCATGCGGCTGGCCAACCCGATGTCGGAGGACGAGCCGCTGATGCGCACGACGCTGCTGCCGGGTCTGCTCAAGACCCTGGTGCGCAACGCCGGGCGCGGGTTCTCGGACGTGGCGCTGTTCGAGATGGGGCCGGTCTACCGGCCGCGCGAGGGCGCTCCCGAGGTGGCGCCGGCGCTCGGGGTCGAGCGCCGGCCGACGGCCGAGGAGCTGGCCTCGATCGAGGCGGCGCTGCCCGACCAGCCGGTACGGGTCGCGGTGGTGCTGGCCGGCGAGTTCGAGCGGTCCGGCTGGTGGGGCGGCGGTCGCACCGCCTCCTGGGCCGACGCGGTGCAGGCCGCGCGGCTGGTCGCGGGCGAGGCACGGCTGGAGCTGTCCATCAGCGCCGACCAGCACGAGCCCTGGCACCCCGGCCGGTGCGCCGCCCTCTACGTGGGCGACACGCTGGTGGGGCACGCCGGCGAGCTGCACCCGCGCGTCATCGAGGCGTACGGGCTGCCGCCGCGCACCTCGGCCATGGAGCTGGAGCTGTCACGCCTGGAGTCCGCCATGCCGGGCCCCGTTCAGACGCCGTCGGTGTCGGCCTACCCGGTGGCCACGCAGGACGTCGCGCTGATCGTGCCCGACTTCACTCCGGTGGCCGACGTGGAGGCCGCCCTGCGCGACGGTGCCGGGGAGCTGCTGGAGTCGATCCGGCTGTTCGACGTCTATGCGGGGGAGCAGGTGGGCGAGGGGAACAAGTCGCTCGCCTACACGATGCGCTTCCGCGCCGCGGACCGGACGCTGACGGTGGAGGAGACCACGGCGGCGCGTGACGCGGCGGTGGCCATGGCGACCGACCGCGTGGGCGCTCAGCTCCGTAGCTCCTGAGCTGGGAAGGGGCCGGTACGGCGGAACGCCGCCGTTTCGGCCCCTATCGCGTTCTGCTCTTGCACAGCTTGGTGAGGTCGATGTCGATGTCGAAGGGGACCGGGATCTTCAGCCTGTCGTAGTGGACGCCCGTGGTGACGTAGGCCTCTGTGACGGGATCGAGTGAGGAGACGTGGACGACCGGCTTGCCGTTGATCTCCTCGATCAGCCAGAAATGAGGGATCCCCGCCTCGGCGTAGAGGACGGGCTTGCGTTTTCTGTCGCGCTCCTCTGAGTCGGGTGAGACCACTTCAACAGCAAGGACCACGTCCTCGGCCTGGAAACACGTGACGTCAGGGCCGATCAGGGCGTCGGGCCCCAGGACGAAGAGGTCAGGCTCTGGACGCTGCCGGGGGGCCAGCTTGACGCTCATCCTCTGGACCACTTCGTGCTCGGTCGGCACGAGACCCTCCAGCTCGACATGCAGCCGGTGGATGACCAGCTGATGGAAGCGTCGCTGCGGACTTGCGAAGACCAGGCTTCCATCGATCAACTCTGTGTGTGCGGGCAAATCCGGAATGTGATCGAGGACTTCTGCTACGAAGCCTTCCGGCGGCGGGACGACCCACTCGGGAAGGATGTTGAGGACGTCATCATGAGTATTACTCGCTTCGGGGAGGAGAAAGATGAAGCAGCTGCTGGTGTTCGCCGAGCGGGATGACGCCGAGGAGGTCGCGGAGACGCTCGGGGAGTGGTTTCCGGCGCTCGGGGTGGCGCGGGTGGTGCGGGAGACGCTGGCCGGGGAGGACGACGCCGAGGACGCGCAGTGGCTGGTCGTCGTCGACGGGCTGGACGAGGGCGCGCTGGCCAAGGTGGACGAGCTCGTGGAGCGCTACGAAGGGTGGCGCGAGGAGGGGTGAGCCCCGGCCTCAGAGCCGGTCGATCTCGGTGAGGTCGATGGCCAGATCGAAGGGGACGGTCACTTTGACGCACTCGCGGTGGATGCCGGTGGGGACATAGGAGCGGGTGGCGGGATCCAGTTCGTAGACATAGACCACGGGCTTGTCCGGGTTCTTCTCGACTCGCCAGAAGTATTGGATCGCGGCTTCGGCGTAGAGTTGCGGTTTGCGGTGACGGTCGCGGACCTCGGACGCGGGGGTGGCTACCTCTATCGCGAGAACCACATCTTGCGCCTGGTAGAAGGTCTCGTCGTCGTCGCGCACGGCCTGGGTCTTGATCACGATGAGGTCGGGCTCCGGGCGCTGGCTGGGGCCGAGAATGATGCTATGCCTCGTCGCTTCGGTCGTCATGGCCCAACGCTAGCAATCTGACGCGCTCACGCTGTGTGAATGCACAAATACGCAACATGGGCGTTCGTCGGGCGCGAACGGGGTCCATGGTGGGGGAGAGTGGCCGTATGCGTATCGCCGTGTTGTCCGACATTCATGGAGTGTTGCCCGCGCTCGAAGCCGTGCTGGCCGAGCCCGAGGTGGCCGGGGCCGATGTGGTCGCGTTGACCGGGGACATGGCCGCCGGGCCGATGCCGGTGCAGACGCTGGACGTGCTCGTCTCGCTGGGGGAGCGGGCGTTGTGGGTCAACGGGAACGCCGACAGGGAGCTGGTGCAGGCGGTGCGCGGGAAGGTCAGCCCCTATCCCGTGTCCCAGTGGGCAGCCGAGCAGCTGCGGGAGGATCAGGTCGAGCTGCTGGCCGGGTTGCCCGATCGGCAGGTGGTCGAGCTGGGGCGGCTGGGGACCACGTTGTTCGTGCACGCGACACCGCGCAGCGACGAGGAGATGATCCTCGTGGACAGCTCGCTGGAGCGATGGGCCGAGGTGCTGGCCGGGGAGAGCGCCGGCACCGTGGTGCTGGGCAACACGCACATGCCCTTCGTACGGCTGGCCGATCGGGTGCTGGTCGTGAACCCCGGGTCGGTCGGCATGCCGTACGGACAGAGCGGGGCGCATTGGGCGCTGCTGGACGGCGACACCGGCGCCGTGACCCTGCGCCGGACCCCGCTCGACGCCGCCCTGGTGGGGGAGCGGCTGGTGCGGGAGAGCGGGTTCGGCGGGATCGAGGAGTGGGTGGCCGACTACGTGACGAACGTCCACTCCGACGCCGAGGCGCTGCGGGTGTTCGCCAAGGCGGAAAACCGGTGACCTAGACGGCGGCCTCCCTGCGGAGCTTCTCCGCCAGGGCGTGGTCGTCGGTCCTGGCGTCGTACGTGCGGAACGCAGGCAGCGTGGCGGCCAGGCCGAGCACGGCGCCCACGCACAGCAGGCCGCCCGCGCCGAGGGAGAAGCGGGTGCCGCCGAAGTTGGCCATCAGGCTGGCGCGGGCGTTGCCCAGCATCGGGCCGGACGCGTACGACAGGAGCTCGATCCCGGCCAGCCGCCCGCGCAGCTCCGGCGGGATCGTCTGGTTCCACATCGTCATGCGGAAGATGCCGCTGATCATGTCGGCGGCGCCCGCGAAGGCGAAGCAGACGAACAGCAGCCAGACGTTGGGGGCCAGCGCCGACGCGGCGATCGCCACGCCCCAGAGGGCGGCCGCGATGATCACGCCCAGGCCCTGGCGGTGTACGCGGGCCGCCCAGCCACCGGTGATCGAGGCGGCCAGCGCGCCCACCGCCCCCGCCGAGTACAGCAGCCCCAGCGCCTGCGGGGAGTGCAGCTCGTCGGCCAGGAACGGGAAGAGCGACGTCCCCATCGCGAACACCATGGCCGCGATGTCCACCAGGTACGTGCCCATCAGGTCGGGGCGGCGCACCGCGTACCGCATGCCCTCGGCCAGCGACTTCAGCGACGCGGGGGCGGCGTCCTCGGCCGGCGGCAGCGACCTGATCCGCCACAGCAGCGCCATCGACACCACGAAGCTCAGCGTGTCGATGCCGTACGCCGCCGCCGGGCCGAAGGCGGTCACCAGCAGGCCGCCCAGCGCCGGGGCGACGATGGCGCCGAAGTTCCAGCGCATGCTCGACAGCACCGCCGCCGCGCCCTGCTGCTCGTGCTTGACCACCTGCTGGAACACGGCCTCCAGGCTGGGACGCTGCAGGCAGGAGATGCCCGTGGAGACGGCGCCCATCACGTACAGGACCCAGACCTGGGGGTTGGGGAGCATCGCGTTGACCGTGAGCGCGCCTGTGGTGACCAGGAGGCCCAGCTCGCTCAGGACGATGATCTTGCGGCGGTCGAGCGCGTCGGCGATCGCGCCGCCCCACAGGCCGCACACCACCATCGGGACGAACTCCGCCAGGCTCACCAGACCGACCGCCAGGTAGGAGCCCGTCAGCTGCTTCATCTGGTACGGCACCGCGACCATGGTGATGAACGTGCCGAACATCGTGATGACGCCGGAGGCGAAGAGGAGGCGATAGTCGCGGGAGTCGCGCAGGGGGCTCAGGTCGATGGTGAAGTGACGCAGGAGGCGCTTCAGTCCGGTGGGCAGCACGAGCGTCAATTTTCCGGCTCGGGTGATGATCGGGGCAAATCGTTTTCGGCGGGTCTGTCGGGTCCCTTCGCCGCCGACCGGGGTTGATGTCCCTCGGGACCTTGCTCCTGGGAGGGGAGGGGGTCGTCGTCTGGAGGAGGGGGCCTGCGGGAGGGGCCCATGGGAGGAGGCCTGCGGGAGGGGCCCATGGGAGGGGGCCTGCGGGAGGGGCCTGCGGGATGGGGGCCTGCGGGATGGGGGCCTGCGGGATGGCCAGGGCCCCGGGCCGCACAGCCTCAGGCCGAAGGCGTCGGGCTGGAGGGCGTCGGGCCGGGAGCTGCCCGAGGCCGTACTGGGCTGGGAGGGGGCGGGTACGCGGAAGGCCCCCGCGAGGAGCGGGAGCCTTCGGTGAAAGGGGGGAGGGTCAGGCGGCGGGGACCTTGTCGAGGAAGCCGAGGACCGTACGGATCCGCCCGTCTTCGGCCAGCTCCACCACGTCGAACCCGACCGCGACCGCCTCCCCGCCCTCCGGGCCCAGGTGCCAGGTGAAGCGGGCGATGTGGTGGTGGGCGTCGTACACCTCGCCCGGGGTGAACACCAGGCCGGGGAACATGCCCTGGGCGCCCGCGATCACCGCGGCGATCGCGTCGTGGCCCTTCACGTCGGCCAGGGGGTCGGTGTACGTGCCGTCCTCGGTCCACAGCTCGGCCACGGCCTTGGCACGGGCGTCGGCGTCGGTCTCGTTCCAGGCGGCGACGTAGCGCTCGATGAGGTTCATGATGATCGTTCCTTCTGCTTGTCAGTTGTTGCGGGTCTTGCGGAGGCCGACGATCTGGAGTTCGGCGAACACGCCGACCACCAGGGCCTGGGCGATGGTCCAGATGGCGCCGATCGTGGTGAGATCGGCGGCGCCGGTGACGACGGCGGCGATGCTGCCGAGGGTCCAGACGATGTTCAGGGCGATCACGGCCCTGGTGGCGGCGGGGCTGATGGCGCGGCGGGTGGCGAGGAGGCCGACGGCGGCGCCGTACACCAGCAGGAAGACGCCGATGCCGCGCAGCAGGGCCACGCCGGGGCCGAGCAGGTCGCTCACGGGGCCGGCGAAGGCGAGGTAGACCAGCCCGTTGCCGCCGGTGACGACGGCGTCGGCGGCCAGCGCGAGGCGCAGGAACTTCATCCGGTCGGCGGTGATGGTCAGGGCGGTGCTCATGTCTCGGGCTCCCTTGGTGGCGGTTTTCGCGACACCTGAAAGATGTCAGCCGCGACGTAGGGGGCGCGATTACCCGCCACGTAAAGGGGACGGTCGGAAGCCCGTTCCACCTGCGGTAACGCTCATATTGTGACGGTGGTCACGCGAAAGCCTCCCGGCGAAAGCAAGGTGCCGGGAGGCCGGGAAGAGCGGGGTTACGCGCCCAGGATCTCCCTGCGCAGGTGGGTCTTGAGGATCTTGCCGCCGGGGTTGCGGGGCAGCTCACCTTCCCGGAACCAGATGTGCGCCGGGATCTTGAACTTGGCGATGCGGTCCTTGAGGAACGACTGGAGGTCCTCGGTGGCGACCGAGGTGCCGGGCGCCAGGCGGATGACCGCGCCGACCTCCTCTCCGAGCTCCTCGTGCGGCACCCCGATCACGGCGGCGTCGTCGATCGCCGGGTGCTCGAACAGGGCCGCCTCCACCTCGGCGCAGTAGACGTTCTCGCCGCCCCTGATCACCATGTCCTTGGCCCGGTCCACGATGTAGACGAAACCCTCTTCGTCGATCTTGGCCAGGTCGCCGGTGTGCAGCCAGCCGTGCACGAACGTCTCCGCCGTCGCCTCCGGCTTGTTCCAGTAGCCCAGGATGACGTTCGGGCCGCGTACGCACAGCTCGCCCACCTCGCCGGGCGGCAGTTCGGCGCCCATGGGGTCGACCACGCGCACGTCCACGACGGGCGAGGGCAGACCGATGCTGTCGGGCTTGGCCTGGTAGTCGGCGCCGCCGTTGCCGATGGCCAGGGCGGTCGTCTCGGTCATGCCATAGCCGTTGGAGGGGGCGCGGTTGGGGAGGTTGTGGGTGATGCGCTCCAGGAGCTTGGGCGGGGCGGGGGCGCCGCCGTACCCGAGGGTGGTCAGGGACGACAGGTCGTACTTGCCGAAGTCGGGGTGGGACATGAGCTGCCAGGCGTTCGTGGGTACGCCGATCATGGCGGTCACGCGCTCCCGCTCGATCAGCCGCAGCGCCTGCTCGGGGTCCCACTTGTACATGAGCACGAGGCCGCCGCCGGCGAACATCGTGGTGGTCAGGGCGGAGAAGCAGCCCGTGACGTGGAACAGGGGGACGGTCAGGAGCGTGACCCGGCGGGTGCCGGCCGCGGCCGCGACGTCCTTGCCCGCCATGGCCACCGCCCGCATGAGGCCGAAGGCGACGGTCATGGGGGACTGGCCCAGGTTGCGGTGGCTGCCCAGCGCCCCCTTGGGGCTGCCGGTCGTGCCGGAGGTGTAGAAGATCGTGGCGGGGTCCTCGGGGGTCAGCTCGACGGCGGGGAGCGTGACGTCGGCGGCGACCTCGCCCAGCACGTCGTCGAAGCCGCGCGCGCCCTCAGGGACCTCGCCGCGGGCGACGATCAGGGGGACGCCCGTCGCGGCGAGCCGGGCGGCGCGCTCGCCGTCCGCGATCAGCACCTTGGCTCCGGAGTCCCGCACGCCGTAGGCCAGCTCGGCCTCCGTCCACCAGGCATTGAGCGGTACGGCGACGGCCCCCGCCGCCAGCGCGGCCGACAGCGAGACGACCCATTCGGGGTAGTTGCGCATGGCCACGCCCACCCGGTCGCCCTTCCGCACCCCGTACTCCTCGACCAGGCGGTTGGCGAGGGTGGCCGCGCGGCGGAAATGGTCCTCGAAGGTGATGTGCTCGTCCTCGTACACGAGGAAGACCTTCTCGCCGTGGAAGCGGCTCATCTCCAGCAGCGCGCGGAAGTGGGTGGGAGCGTGCTTCCAGGTGCGTATCCCGGTGTCGCCGATCTCCTCGATCTCGAACAGCTGACCGGGTCCGGTGAGCTGGGCCACGACCTGGGCGTGCGAAAGGGACATACACCGAACTCCCGGCTAGTGGACGATTATTCTAGATAAATCACAGTACCGACCGGTAGGTACGTTGCGCTAGCTCGCCGGGAACGGGCTCAGCCGAGGCCGATGGGGGACAGTTGCTGGATGTCGTACCGGGTCCGCAGCTCGATGACGGCGGCCTGGTCCGGCGGCCCCGGACGGGACAGCAGTTCGCCCAGCTCGCGCAGGTAGTGCTCGTGGCCCGCCGGGGTGACGATGAAGAGCATCCGGGTGGGCGTGGCGCCGGGGTTGGCGAAGGCGTGGGGGCAGCCCGCGGGCACGTACATGAGGCTGCCGGGGCCGCCGCGCACCGTCCGGGCGCCGCCCTCCGACTCCCACGTCTGCCAGGGCTCGCCGGTGATCTCCCGCGGCTGGAAGGCCAGCAGGTCCAGCTCGCCGTCGAGGATGTAGAACAGCTCCTCGGCGTGGTGGTGGAAATGGGCGCCGACGTCGAAGCCCGGTGCGATCGTGTTCTCGAACACCGACCAGGTCTTCGAGTGCTCCGCCCCGACCTTCAGCGTCATCCCCATGGACCCGAGCGACTGCCCGGCGCCGGGGGGTAAGACGAGCCCGTCTGCCATTGGTCTGCCCTTCTATGAGGGTGATTGCTACCAATGTTCCTGAGGGGCCCGGCGGGAGCAAGGGTCATGAAAGTTTCATTTATTTTCCGATAATTTCTGTCGTTCAGCTGCTGGTTTAGTGACCGCGCGAGGTCGGCATTGACCCTCATCTTGCATGTCAATACCGTCTTCGATGCGATCCACCGGGATCGAAAGCTTTCGGAGGTAGATGTCCGTGCATTCGTCCTCGCCCGTCAGAGTCCTCCTCGCCCTCGTGGGGATGCTCGCAGCCTTCCTCCTGCCGGCCGGCCCGGCCCACGCCTCCGCGCCCTTACGCACCCACGCGGCGGCCAAGGGCAAGTTCATCGGAGCGGCGCTCGCGACCAGCCCGCTCGCCAACGAGAGCGCCTACCGCAACATCGCCGCCACCGAGTTCAGCCAGGTCACCGCCGAGAACGCGATGAAGTGGGACTCGACCGAGCCCAGCCAGGGCCAGTTCAACTTCTCCGGCGCCGACGCCATCGTCAACTTCGCCACCCAGAACAACCAGCAGGTCCACGGCCACACGCTCGTCTGGCACAACCAGACCCCGGGCTGGGTGCAGGGCCTGAGCGCCACCGCCATGCGCAGCGCCATGCAGAACCACATCAGCCAGGTCGTCGGCCACTACGCCAGCAACCCGACCGTGGTCTCCTGGGACGTGGTGAACGAGGTCTTCGAGGACAACGGCAACCTGCGCACGTCGTTCTGGTACAACACGCTGGGCCAGAGCTACATCGCCGACGCCTTCCGGGCCGCCCGCGCCGCCGACCCCGACGCCCGGCTGTGCATCAACGACTACAACACCGAGGGGATCAACGCCAAGAGCACCGCGATCTACAACCTGGTCTCGTCGCTGCGCCAGCAGGGCGTGCCCGTCGACTGCGTCGGCTTCCAGACGCACCTCGCGATCCAGTACGGCTTCCCGAACGACTTCCAGCAGAACCTCCAGCGCTTCGCCGCCCTCGGCGTCCAGGTCCGCATCACCGAGCTGGACGTGCGCATGGTGATGCCCAGGGACGCCACCAAGGACGCCACGCAGGCCACCTACTACCGCAACGTCGTCAACGCCTGCCTGGCCGTGACCGCCTGCGCCGGCGTGACGATCTGGGGCTTCACCGACAAGTACTCCTGGGTGCCCGACACGTTCTCCGGGCAGGGCGCGGCCCTGATCTACGACGAGAGCTACCAGCAGAAGCCGTCGTACACCGCCGTGCACGACGCGCTGGCCGGCGGCACGACCACCGACCCCACCCCGCCGACCACGCCGGGCACGCCCTCGGCGGGCAACGTCACCTCGAACTCGGCCTCGCTCACCTGGACCGCCTCCACCGACAGCGGCGGGAGCGGGCTCGCCGGGTACGACGTCTACCGCGAGCAGGGCGCGACCGACCAGCTCCTCGGCCAGTCCACGACCAACTCGATCTCGCTCACCGGGCTCAGCCCCTCGACCCAGTACCAGGTGTACGTCCGGGCCCGTGACGGCGCCGGCAACGTCTCGGCGAACTCCGCCCTGGGCACCTTCACCACCACGGCCGGCCCCGGCGGCGGCGGTGGCTGCACGGCCGCCGGGACCGTGCAGACCCAGTGGGCCACCGGGTACGTCGTCCAGCCCGTGACCGTCACCAACACCGGGACCTCCGCCATCACCGGCTGGACCGTCACCTTCACCCTGCCCGCCGGGCACACGCTGACCGGCTCGTGGAACGCGACCCTCACCGTCAGCGGGCAGACCGTCACCGCCAAGAACCTCGCCTACAACGGCAACCTGGCCCCGAACGCCAGTACCACCTTCGGTTTCCAGGTCAGCCGGCCGAGCGGCAACACGCAGACGCCCTCCGGCTACACCTGCGCATAGGCCCGATCTCCCGGGCCTTCACGACCTGTCGGTTTTCTGACCGGCAGGTCGTGGCGCGCCTGTGGATTGAAATTTACTTTCACACTCGGAGAACCACGTGAAGCCTACTTGCAGATTGGGAGACCCTCATGCACCGTGGAACCAAGATTAAGAAAGGAGGGACGGTGCAGGTCAGGGGCCCGATTTGGGGGGAGGTGAAACCTGCGATGTGCGATCCATCGGGCTTTGGGACCACGATCGTGCAAGAGCTCGGACGCATAGTCCGGGATGCGATCAAGTCAACACCCCGGACCGTACGGTTTCTCGTCATACTTGCCGCCGTTGTCATAGCGATCGGCGCTACCACAGCCATGATCGACTAAACGGCCGCCGCATGTAGTGGCATACATGCGAACTGAGGTCAGGCTAACGTGGGGCAGGTCAAGCGTCGACCTTCCCCACGTGATGCCTTCGTGAAACTCAAGGATCCAGCGTGATCCCCTCACGCCTGAGGTCCTCCACGATGCCGTCCACCAGGCGCGTCGCGACCGTCCGGCGCAGCCGACCCTCCTCCCGCAGCTCCCGTACGGCGGGCACCGGGTCGGGGTCGGCGAACAGGCGCTCGTCGGAGTAGTCCACCGGCCGGCCGGTCGGATCGACGGTCCACCAGGAGGCCTCGAGCGCGATCCCGTTCGGGTCGCTGAAGTAGATGGACCGCAGGAACCCGTGGTCGATGACGTCGGTGACCTCGCAGCCGTGCGCCTTGAGCCGGTCGCGCAGCCGGTTGAGCGCGTCCTCGTCCGGCAGGTGCAGCGCCAGGTGGTCGAACTGCGCCGCCTTGGGGTAGGGCACGCCGGCGGGCTTGGCGAAGCTGTCGAGCGGCTGGTCGGTGTACTCGAAGAAGGCGACGGTGTTACCCGGCGACACCTCGAAGAAGTAGTGCTTGAACGCGGGGACGGCAAGGGTGGTGACGAGGCGGGCGTCGAGCACGCCGTGCCAGAAGCGCACGGTGGCGTCCATGTCCGCGGTCACCAGGGCGAGGTGGTGCACGCCGCGCCAGTGCACCGTGTCCGGGGTCGCAGCCATGCGTCAACCGTACGCCTTTCAACTACCTCTGGTAAGCCGTCAGCCCTTCACCGATCCGGCGAAGCTGAAGGAACTGGCCAGGTATTTGTTGACGGCCACGTAGAGGACCACCGCCGGCGCCGTGTAGAGGATCGAGAAGGCGGCCAGCTGGCCGTAGGCCACCTGCCCGTACTGGGAGAAGAAGGTGTAGACGGTGACCGCCGCCGGCTGCTTCTCCGGGGTGTCCAGCAGGACGAAGGGGGCGAAGAAGTTCCCCCACTGGCCGACGAAGACGAAGATGGCCACCACGGCTATCCCCGGGGCCATCAGCGGGCCCACCACCGCCGTCAGCGAGCGGAGCCAGCCGGCCCCGTCCACCCAGGCGGCCTCCTCCAGGTTCACCGGCACGCCGTCCATGAAGTTCTTCATCATCCAGATCGAGAACGGCAGCGAGCTCGCCGTCAGGAACAGCACCATGGCCGGCACGGAGCCGTACAGGTTGAAGCGGAAGAACATCGCGTAGACCGGCACGAGGATCGCCGTCACCGGCAGGCCCGTGGTGAACAGGAGGCTCAGCATGAAGTGGCGGCGGTAGCGGAGCTGGTAGCGCGACAGCGGGTACGCGGCCAGCCCCGCCACCAGGACCGTCAGCACCGCCGTGGAGCCCGAGATGACGATCGAGTTGATCAGCGGCAGGATGATCGTGTCCCAGGTCAGGACGGCCTTGAAGTTGTCCAGCGAGAAGGAGAGCGTCGGCTTGGCGGCCAGGCTCGCCTCGGACTGGACGGAGGCGAGCAGGACCCAGAGGAACGGGCCCAGGAAGGCCAGCGTGATCAGCGCCAGCGAGAGCAGGGCGGCGGCGCGGGCGGCGAGCCTCGTCATGCGTCCTCCACCTTGATCAGGCGCAGGTAGACCAGCGAGAACAGCGCGCCGATCACCAGCATGACCAGCGCGATCGCCGAGCCGTAGCCGATCTCGAAGTAGCGGAAGGCCTGCTCGTACATGTACAGCGGCGTCGTCTGGCTTTCCGTGCCCGGGCCGCCGCCCGTCAGGGCGTAGATGAGGCCGAAGCTGGCCAGGGTCTGCAGCGTGATCAGCATGAGGTTGGCCATGATGGAGCGGCGGATCAGCGGCAGCGTGATGTGCAGGAGCCGGCGGCCGGGGCCCGCGCCGTCCACGGCGGCGGCCTCCACCAGGTCGGCGGGCACCTCGGACAGCGCGGCCGAGTAGACGAGCATGGAGAAGGCCGTGCCGCGCCAGATGTTCGCCAGGATCACCGCCAGCATCGGGGCCGTGTAGAGCCACTCCTGGGAGAGGCCCAGGACCCTGTTGAGGGTGCCCTCCTCGGCCAGGAACGAGAACCAGCAGGCCGCGGCCACGACCTCCGGCACCACCCAGGCGGCGATCACCACGCCGTTGACGACGCTGCGGGTCACCCGGCCGCGGCCGCGCTGGAGGAGCGCGATGATCAGGCCGAGGGTGTTCTGGCCGATGACCGCCGAGCCGATGACGAAGACGAACGTCAGGAGGAACGAGTTCAGGAAGTTCGGGTCGCCGAAGAGCTTGACGAAGTTGGCGATGCCGACGAACCGCGAGTGAACCGAGGCCGAGCCCGTCAACGTCTCGTTGGTGAAGGCTATGTAGACGCTCCACAGGATCGGCCCCGCCAGGAAGAGCGCGAGCAGGACCAGGGCGGGGCCCAGGGGCAGGAGCCAGCGCATGGCGTTCCGCCGTGACGAGCCGCGTACCGGGCGGCTCGTCACGGGCGGAGGCGGGGCGGTGACGATCGTCATCGCGACATGACCTTGTCGGGTCCGCCGACCGCGGCCGGGAGCGCCTTGGCGTAGTTCGCGGTGGCCTCCTCAGGGGTCCGCGAGCCGGTCACGACCGCCTCCATGGCCTCCTGGACCTGGGTGGACACCTTCGGGTACACCTCGTACGCGGGCCGGTAGTGGGTGACGGAGGCCAGGTCGGTCCAGAACTTGACGCTCGGGTTGTCGGCGCTGTACTTCGGGTCGGCGGCCACGTCCTTGCGGGCGGCCAGGTCACCCGTGCCGACCGAGTAGGCCATCGAGTTCTCCTTGTTCGTGGCCGTGGTGATGAAGTCGAACGCCTCCTGCTTGTGCTTGGTGTACGCGCTCATCGCCATGACCCAGCCGCCCGACATGCTCACCGCGCCCGGCGCCTCGCCGTTCTGCGTCGGCATGGGCGTCCAGCCGATCTTCTGCGTCCACTCGGGCCACGGCTTGGTCCCGGAGGGCCTCCAGGCCGAGCTCGCCCAGGCCCCGTCGAGGGAGATGCCGAGCTTGGCCTCGGGGAACCACTCCATGGTCACCTTGTCGCCGAGCTTGGCGTTGTGGGCGTCGGCCTGCTTGGGACCCAGCTCCTCCCGGAAGACGGTGTTGACGAAGGTCAGGGCGTCGGTGAAGTTCTTGCCGCCGGCCACCCACTTCTTCTGCGCGTCGTCGTACAGGGTGCCGCCCGGCGTGCCGTACAGAAGCATCTCGAAGCCCTGCATGGTCGACGCCTCGCCGTGGATCTTGGTGGCGTACATGCTGAACGGGACGACGCCGGGCAGCTTCTGCTTGATCGTGCGGGCCGCCGTGAGCACGTCGTTCCAGGTCTTCGGCTCCCACGGGACCGGCAGGCCGGCCTTGGCGAAGACGTCCTTCTGGTACCAGAGGCCGCGCGTGTCGGTGCTGATCGGCACGCCGTAGATCTTGCCGTCGCCGCCCTTGGCGGCCTGCTTGACCGAGTCGGGGAACTGGGTGCTCCAGTCGGGCCACTTGGCCAGGTAGTCGTCGAGCGGGGCCAGCTTGCCGGCCGCGACGTCCGCGTTGACCTGGAAGGTGTCGTGGTAGTAGAGGTCCGGAGCCGAGTCGGGGGAGCGGTTGAGCAGCGCCAGCTTCGTGTAGTACGCCTCGTTGTTGCCCTGGACGGCCGTGAGCTTGATCGTGACGCCCGGGTGGGCGGACTCGTACTGCTTCTTCGCGGCGGCGAGCATCTTCTCCAGGTACGGCCACGTCGTCTCGACCTTGTAGAGGACCTCGAGTTCCTTGGCGCCTGAGGTGTTCTGCGGGGTGCCGCCACCGCACCCGGCGACGGCGGTCAGGAGAAGGAAGAGAGAACCGGCCAGCGTACGTCTCATCACGCGCTCCCCGTGTTTCCTTGGGTTTGCGGAGAACGTAAATCTATTTGATTTACTAAGTCAACACTCTGTGGTGACATGGCTCACATGCGACTGGGCACGAACCTGCCCAAGGTGGGGAGCTACAACCGGGCCGTGGTCCTGGAGGCGATCCAGGCGTCCGACGGCATCAGCCGGGTGCAGATCGCCGCCCGCACCCGGCTGACCGCGCAGACCGTGTCCGTGATCGTGCGCCGGCTGCTGGAGGAGGGGCTCGTCGTCGAGGACGGGTCCGTTCCGTCGGGCGGGGGCAAGCCGCGCACGATCCTGCGCGTGGACCCGGGCGCGGGCTACGCGATCGGGGTGCACTTCGACCCTGAGGAGATCTCGTGCGTGCTGGCCGATCTGGCCGGGCGGCCGGTCGAGCGGCTGCGCCGGCCCGTACGGCCCGGCCTGGAGCCCGAGGCGGTGATCCGGCAGATGGCCAGGGCCGCGCGGCGGATCCTGCGGGAGGCGGGGGTGGCGGACGGCAAGGTGCTCGGGGTGGGGCTGGCCTGCCCGGGGCCGCTGGACGGGGACGGGGTGATGGTCTCGCCGCCCAGGCTGCCCGAGTGGGACCAGGTGCCGATCAAGGCGCTGCTGCACGAGCACACGCGGTTCCCGGTGACCGTGGACAACGACGCCACCGCCGCGGCGATCGGGGAGCGCTGGGCCGGGATCGCGCGGACCACGCCGAGCTTCGCCTACCTGTACCTGGGGACGGGCATCGGTGGCGGGATATTTCTGGATAACCAGGTATATCGGGGGCGGTCGCTGAACGCGGCCGAGTTCGGGCACATCACGCTCGAGCCCGACGGGCCCGAGTGCTACTGCGGCAACCGCGGCTGCGTGGAGGCGGTCTGCTGCCCGAGCGCCATCGAGGCCGCCATGGGCGGGCGCGCCTCCCACAAGGCCGTCTGCGCGGCCGCGGCCAAGGGGGAGCCCGAGGCCCGGCGGGTGATCGAACGGGTGGCGGAGCGGCTGGCCGACGCCGCAGTGAGCGTGGTGAACATGCTGGACATCGACCTGCTCGTGCTCGGCGGGCCCGCGCTCAGGGAGGTGGGGGAGCTCTACCGCGAGGTCATCGCGCGGGCCGTGTCGACCAGGACGCTGGCCAGGCGGCTGCACGCCGTCCGCGTGGAGACCTCGCCGATCGCGGCCGACGCCGCCGCGATCGGCGCGGCCTCACTGGTCTTCCACGCCACGTACGCGCCCCGCCTGGGCGCCCTCCTCAGCGACTAGGCCCGCTTCAGCCGGAGCGTGACCAGCTCGAACGGGCGCAGCGACACCGACAGCCCCTGCCCCGGCGCGCCCGTGGGGCGCTCCAGCAGGTCGGTGGCGACGACCTCGGCGACGGGGAAGCCCGGCGTCAGCGTGGCGCGGGCCCGGCCGCCCCTCGACTCGTGGAAGCGTACGATCACGTCGCCGCTCCCGTCGTCGGCCAGCTTGACGGCGGTCACCACGACGGCGTCGTCGTCCACCGTGACCAGCGGCTCCACCTCCGCCGCCGCGCCGGCCACCAGGCGCTCGGGCAGGTTGACGAAGTAGCCCTCGCGCACCGCGTCGCCGATCGTGGCGCCCGGCACGAGCGCGTGCCGGAAGCGGTGCACGCCCTGGTCGGTCTCGGGGTCGGGGAAACGCGGGGCCCGCAGCAGCGAGACGCGCACCGTGGTGGTCGTGCCCGAGTCCGGGCGGACGGCCCGGGTGACGTCGTGGCCGTACGTCGAGTCGTTGACCAGCGCGACGCCCCAGCCCGGCTCCTCCACGTGCACGAAGCGGTGGTTGCACGCCTCGAACTTGGCCGCCTCCCAGCTCGTGTTGGTGTGCGTGGCGCGGTAGGCGTGGCCGTACTGGCTCTCGGAGGCGTACCGGTCGGCGCGCACGTCCAGCGGGAACGCCAGCTTGAGGAACTTCTCCGTCTCGTGCCAGTCGACCTCGGTGAGGATGTCGAGCCGGCCGCCGGCCAGCGTGAGCACCTGCGTCACCGTGGAGGACCCGAACGAGCGCCGGACCCGGACCCCGTCGCCGTCGAGGCTCACCTCGTCGGCGTCCACGAGGTCGGTGACCGTGTTGCGGTAGAACTCGTCCACGTCCCAGGCGTCCCACTTGTTGGGGAAGTCGGGGTGGAGCTGCAGGAGGTTCGCCGCCTGGCCGGGCGGGACGGTCTCCCGGCCCGCCGTCAGATCGCGGGCGGACACGACCAGGCCGCGGGCGTCGATCTCCACCCTGAGCAGGTCGTTCTCCAGGACGAAACCGCCGCCGTCGCGCTCGCGCGTCTCCGTCCACCGCGCGCCGGAGACGGCCCGTGCGCCTCCTGCGGGCACGCCGTGGCGGGTGTGCGGGGCGCCGTTGAAGACCACCCCGTGGTCGCCGTCGCCGGCCAGGGCGCGCTGCGCGGTGTCGATGATCTCGTTCAGCTCCGCGGCCACCGCCTCGTACGTCCGGCGCGCCTCCCGGTGCACCCACGCGATCGACGAGCCCGGCAGGATGTCGTGGAACTGGTGCAGCAGCACCGTCTTCCAGATCCGGTCGAGCCGCTCGTACGGGTACGAGGCCCCGGCGCGCACGGCCGCGGTGGCCGCCCACAGCTCGGCCTCCCGCAGCAGCGACTCGCTGCGCCGGTTGCCCTGCTTGGTCTTGGCCTGGCTGGTGAGCGTGGCGCGGTGCAGCTCCAGGTAGAGCTCGCCCACCCAGACCGGCGGGCTCGGATACTCGGCCTCGGCCTTGGCGAAGAAGTGGGCGGGCGGCTCCCACGTGACGGCGGGCGAGCCCTCCAGGTCGCGCACCCTGGCCGCCTTGGCGACCATCTCGCGCGTCGTGCCGCCGCCCCCGTCGCCCCAGCCCGTCGGCGCGAGCGAGTGCCGCGCGAGCCCCTTGTCCTTGAAGTTGCGGGCCGCGTGCGCCAGCTCGCGGCCGCTCATCGAGCAGTTGTAGGTGTCCACCGGCGGGAAGTGCGTGAAGATCCGCGTCCCGTCGATGCCCTCCCACAGGAACGTGTGGTGCGGGAACGTGTTCGTCTGGCTCCACGAGATCTTCTGCGTGAGCAGCCGCTTCGACCCGGCCGCCTTGATGATCTGCGGCAGCCCCGCCGCGAACCCGAACGTGTCCGGCAGCCACACCTCCTCGTTGTCGATGCCGAACTCGTCGATGAAGAACCGCTTGCCGTGCACGAACTGCCGGGCCATCGCCTCGGAGCCGGGCATGTTCGTGTCGGACTCCACCCACATGCCGCCCGTCGGGACGAACCGGCCCGCGGCCACCGCCTTGGTCACCTTCGCCCACACCTCGGGGCGGTGCTCCTTGATCCACGCCCACTGCTGCGCCTGCGACATCGCGAACACGAAGTCCGGCTCGTCCTCCAGCAGGGCGGTCATGTTCGAGGCGGTGCGGGCCACCTTGCGCACGGTCTCGCGCAGCGGCCACAGCCAGGCCGAGTCGATGTGCGCGTGGCCGACGGCGCTGATCCGGTGCGCCGAGGGCACGGCCGGGGACGACAGCACGCCGGTCAGCTCGGCCCGGGCGGCGGCCGCCGTGCCGTTGACGTCCTGGAGATCGACGGCGTCCAGCGCCCGCTCCAGGGCCCGCAGCAGCTCCCAGCGGCGGGTGCCGTCGGCGGGCAGCTCCAGCATCAGCTCGCCGAGCACCTCCAGGTCCATCACGAGCTGCCACACGGTCTCGTCGAAGACGGCCAGGTCCATGCGGGCCAGCCGGTAGAGCGGGTCGCCGCCGGCGGTCTCCCTGTCGCCCAGGTGCGTCGGCCGGAAGGGCGGGTTGCCGAGGATGACGGGGTTGGAGGCGGCCTCGACGTGCAGGCGCACCCGCTCGCCGCCCTCGGCGGGGGAGCCGATGCGTACCCACTGGTTGCGGGGGTTGAGGCCCTTCACCGGCGAGCCGTCGGGGCGGTAGACCAGGCCCTCGCTCTGGAAGCCCGGCATGTTCTCGTTGAAACCCAGGTCGAGGATGGCCTCCACGGTCCTGCCCGCCCACTCGGCGGGCACCGTGCCGGTGACCGTGAACCAGCTCGTGCCCCACGGAGCGCCCCACGCGGTGCCGGGCGCGATCGGCTCGGGCGTCGCCGCCAGCCCCTCCGCGACCGGTACGGGCTCGCCCGGCGCGTGCCAGACCGCCACCTCCAGCGGGACGGACTCGGGATACACGGCCGGGCGGATGCGCTCGTCCAGCACCCGCTGCAGGCGGGCCTCGACCAGGTTGCGGTCATCATGCATGTCAGGCGGCTCCCCACGGAAAGGCGACAGATCAGCCTTTAGCACGTTAAGCAACTTGATCGCGCCCGGCAATGCACAAACCCCATCACCTCAGCAAGGGCCGCCGCACGCCGCTGCGGCACGGCCGGGCTTCCCCGATCTCTCCCCTCCCCATAAGACCCCGGCCGAAGTGCGGCCCGCACTTCGGCCGGAGATCCATCGGGTGGCGGGAGGACGGTGGCGGGTTCCCGACAAGTCGGGATCTGGCCACACCAACCTCATAGACAACGTCCATCCGGATGACTAGTAATTCGGTATTCGTGCTTACCGATTCTCTGGAGGTCGCCATGGGACGATGGCGGGTTGCGGCCGTCTCCATGGTCATGGTCGCATCGTTATTCTCGGCACCCGGCGCGCACGCCGGCACCGAGGCGGCCGGCCCGCCGATGGCGTTCACGGGCGCCCCGGCCGGCGAGATCACGCTGATCACCGGTGACCAGGTGCAGGTGAGGGCCGTGGACGGCGAGCACCGCGCGGTGACGGTCACCCCCGCGCCGCGGGCGGACGGCTCAGTGCCGACGTTCCAGGTGCTGGAGACGGACACCGGCGTGACCGTCGTCCCCGACGACGTCGCCGCCCTGGTCCCCGACCGGCTCGACACCGCGCTGTTCAACGTGACCGAGCTGGCCGAGCAGGGCTACGCGGGAGGCGCCATCCCGCTCATCCTCACCTACGAGGGCAACGCCACCAAGGCCGCCATCCCCGCCGTCAAGCAGGCCCGCACGCTGGAGAGCATCGGCGGCGCGGGCGTGTCGGTGGCGACCCGGGACGCCGCGGCGTTCGGGGCCGAGCTGGCCAAGCTGGCCACCCCGAGCCTGCGGGCGGCGGGCCCGCTGGCGGGCGTGCGGAAGATCTGGCTCGACCGCAAGGTGAAGCCGGACCTGGAGCAGAGCGTGCCGCAGATCGGCGCCCCCGAGGCGTGGGCGGCCGGGTACGACGGCACCGGCACGACCGTGGCCGTCCTCGACACCGGCGTGGACGCCGCGCACGCCGACCTGGCGGGCAAGGTCGCCGACCAGCGCGACTTCACCGGCCAGAGCGTCGCCGGCGACCCCCACGGGCACGGCACCCACGTCGCCAGCACCATCGCGGGCACGGGCGCGGGCGGCGTCGCCAAGGGCGTCGCGCCCGGCGCGCGGCTGCTCAACGGCCGCGTGCTCGACGCCGACGGCTACGGCCAGCTGTCGTGGATCATCGACGGCATGGAGTGGGCGGCCGGCGAGAAGCACGCCGAGGTCGTCAACATGAGCCTGGGCGGCCGCGAGCCCGGCGGCCCGCTCACCGCGGCGGTGACGCAGCTCAGCAAGCAGTACGGCACGCTGTTCGTGGTGGCCGCCGGCAACGACGGCTGCGACGGGTGCGTGGGCGCCCCGGGCGACGCCCCCGAGGCGCTGACCGTCGGCGCGGTGGACAAGCGGGACGCGCTGGCGCCGTTCTCCAGCAGGGGCCCGATCACGGCCGACCAGTCGGTCAAGCCCGACGTCACCGCCCCCGGCGTGGACATCACCGCCGCCAAGGCGGGCGGCGGCACCCTCACGCTGTCCGGCACCTCGATGGCGACCCCGCACGTCGCGGGCGCGGCGGCACTGCTGCGCCAGGCCCGCCCGGGGATCGCCGGCAACGAGCTGAAGTCGCTGCTCATGGCCAGTGCCAGGCCCGGCCAGGACATCTCCGTGGACGAGCAGGGCGCGGGCCGCATCGACGTGGCCGCCGCGCTCAAGGGCTCGGTCGTGGCCTCGACGGGCTCGGCGAGCTTCGGCAAGCTCACCACCGGCGAGCGGAAGAGCCTCACCGTGGGCTACCACAACCTCGGCCAGAAGCCCGCCGAGCTGGACCTGTCGGCCGGTGACGCGTTCACCGTCGAGCCGTCGAAACTCACCGTGCCCGCCGGCGGGAAGGCCGAGGTGACGGTCACGGCCAAGGCGGCCGAGAGCGGGCTGGTGCGCCAGGAGCTGACGGCCGCCGTCGCGGGCGGCAGCCCGGTCCGCACGCTGCTGACCGCCAGCGTCGACGAAAAGCGCGTCGAGCTGCGCGTACGGGGCATCGCCCGCGACGGCCGTCCCGGCCGCGGCGGCTTCACCGTCCTCAACCTGGACGAAGGCACCCTGGTCGGCCGCCTGCTCCCCGGCGACCCTTCCCAGCCCTGCACCGACCAGAAGTACGGCACCGGCACCTGCCTGCTGGTCAAGCCCGGCACCTACTCCGTGCTCGGCCACATCTTCACCATGCCCGCCACGCAGGACAGCACCGCCGGCGGCAAGCCGCTCAACGAGAGCCTGCTCGGCGACCCGGAAATGAAGATCTCGCAGAACACCGAGGTCGTGCTGGACGCCCGCAAGGCGGTCGAGGTGAAGGTCGAGACGCCCGACCACCGGACCAAGCGGAACACCGGCGCCGCCGGGGCCCTCATGTGGTACCGCTCCGGCGAGCAGGGCACCGCGCTGCGCGGCGGCACCACGATCTCGCCCGGCGCGCAGATCGAGGAGCGGCTGTTCGTCCAGCCCACCAGGAAGGTCACCAAGGGCACCTTCACCGTCGCCACCCGCTGGCGGCTGGCGGCCCCGGAGATCGAGCTGTCCACGCCCGGCCTGGACCTGGAGCCGCAGTACGTCGACCCGGTCCAGTTCAGCGACTTCTCCACCGAGTACCCGCGCCTGGACGGCACCCAGCTGCTCATGGCCGTGGACGCGGGGCGGGGCAGCGCCGACGAGATCAAGGCCCGCGACCTGCGCGGCAAGCTCGCCGTGATCCGCCGCACGGACGGCGTGCCCGTCTCTGCCCAGTCCAACGCCGCCGCGGCGGCCGGGGCGAAGATGGTCGCCGTCTACAGCGACCAGCCGGGCGCCGACGTCACCACTGGCGGCAACAGGGTCAAGCTCACCGTCCCGACCGTGCGCCTGACGCACGAGGAGGGGCTGAAGCTGGTCGCGCGGCTGCGCCACCTGCCCGTGCCGATCCTGGCCAAGGGCAACGTCGCCAGCCCGTACGTCTACGACCTCTACCTGCGCGAGAAGGGCCGCGTGCGCGACTCGCTCACGTACGTGGTCAGGTCGAGGTCGCTGGCCAGGATCGAGACCGGCTACCACAGCCAGCTGGCCGACGACGTGACGATGAACGAGGCCAGGTTCGTCTTCGAGCCGTGGGACACCTCGTCCATCTCCACGAACCTTCCGCTGGCCAAGACGCCGCGCACCCGTACCGACTACGTCACCCCCGACCCCGAGCTGAAGTGGAGCTCGTCGGCGGGCAGCCCGGAGCGGTCCTACAACAACATGTGGCCGCACCCGGACACGCCGCGCGTCCTGATGTCGTCGCCGGAGTTCCGCCCCTACGAGGTGGGGGAGCGGGTCGGCCGGACGCTGTTCAAGCAGCCGGTGATGCCCGGCATCAACCCGCGCAACCCGCTGCGCCGGGACGGCGACCGGCTGCGCATCTCGATGCAGGGCTTCGTGGACGCCGACCGCAACTACGGCGACGGATACACCAGCATGTTCGAGCACGGCCTGAAGAGCGACTTCCGGCTCTACCAGGGCGACAAGTTGCTGCTGCAGACGAACTACCTGCCCTCGGGCTCGGGCGTGCTCCCGCCGGAGCGGGCCACGTACCGCATCGAGTACGACCTCGCCAACGAGGCCGAGTGGGCGAAGCTGTCCACCCGCACGAGGGCGGTGTGGACGTTCGGCTCGGAGCGGGCCACGGCGACGACGGTGATCCCGCTGCTGCTGGCCTCGTTCGACGCGCCCGTGGACCTGAAGAACCAGGCCAGGTCGCACCGGCTCGGCCTGTCGCTCTACCACCAGGAGGGCGCGCCGCAGAGCGCGGTCAAGGACGTCTCGCTGGAGGTGTCGTACGACGACGGCGCCACCTGGAAGCCCGCCCGCCTGCGTGACAAGGGCGAGCGGAGCTACGAGACGACGCTCGACCGCTCGCCGACCGGCTTCGTCTCGCTGCGGCTGAAGGCCTCCGACGTCAACGGCAACACCCTGTCGCAGGAGGTGATCCGCGCCTACGCGGTGCGCTGAACGCCGTGCAGGAGGGTGTCGATCACCCTCGTGGCCAGCGCGTCCGGATCGGAGCCTGGGGGAGAGCCGTGCGCGGCCTCCCCCAGCAGCGCGAGATAGACCTGCCGGGCCCAGACGATGTCGGCGGCGGGGCCCAGCAGCTTCCCGAACACCGCCTCGCACAGCTCCATCACCTCGGACTGCACCGCCTGCGCCTCCTTGCTGAGCGGCACCGGGCGGGCCAGCGTGAACCGCCAGCCGAGCTTGATCTGCAGGATGTTGGCCGTGGCCTGGTGGAGCGCCACCTGGGCGGGCGCGGTGTGCGGGCGGGCGGCGTGCACGGCGTCCTGGATCTCCCGCCACGCGGCCACCTCCATGGCCTCGATCAGCGCCTCCCGGCTGGCGAACCTGCGGTGGACGGTCGCCCTGGCCACCCCCGCCGCCTCGGCGACCTGCTCCATCGTGGCCACCGGATTGGCGCTGAGCACGTCTTCCGCCGCCGCCATGATCGCGCGCATGCTGCGCTCGGCGTCGGCCCGCAGTCTTCCCATGAAGGAGACGGTACAGCCTAAAAGTGAGACGAAATGGCGCAGTTCTAATAAAACGTGCTACTTTCCAACTCATGACTTACGCACTTGTCACCGGAGCCTCCTCCGGGATCGGCGCCGAGTTCGCGCGTCAGCTGGCCGCCCGAGGGCACGACCTGGTGCTGGTCGCCAGGTCCGGCCCCGCGCTGGAAACCCTCGCCGCCTCGCTGCGCCAGGCCCACGGGGTGCGGGCCGAGGTGCTCGTCCAGGACCTGTCCGCCCCCGACGCGGCCACGCGGGTGGCCGATGAGGTGGCCGCCCGCGGGATCGCCGTCGAGCTGCTCGTCAACAACGCCGGCTTCGGCACGGCCGGGCACTTCGCGCAGATCGCGCCGGAGCGCGAACACGAGGAGCTCATGGTCAACGTCGTCGCGCTGGTGGGGCTGACGCACGCGTTCCTGCCGGGCATGCTCGCCCGGGGCTCCGGCGGCGTGGTGAACGTGGGCTCCACGGCCGGCTTCAACGTCGCCCCGTACTTCGCGACCTACGCCTCGTCCAAGACGTTCGTGCTCAACTTCAGCCTCGCGCTCTGGAGCGAGCTGCGCGGCACCGGCGTGAAGGTGTTGGCGGTCGCGCCGGGGCCGGTCGAGACCGCGTTCTTCGACCGGATCGGCACCAGGGAGGCGGCCATCGGCGCCAGGCTCGCCACCCCCGAGCTGGTCGTCAGCACGGCCCTGCGCGCGTTCGACCGCGACCGCGGATACGTGGTGCCCGGCCGCGGCAACCTGGGCCTGGCACACCTGATGCCCCGCCGCCCGCGCAAGCTCCTGGCCCTCATCGGCCGCCGCGTCACCCGCCAGGTCGCCGACGCCCTCACACCCTCCCCGGGACACGGCTGAGGCGGCGTTCGCGGGCAGTCCTACCGGAAGCCGCGGTCCGCGCGGTCGCGCCGGAAGGCGTCCAGGCGGTCGAAGTCCAGGTCGTGGACCGAGACCGGGTCGTCGCCCGTGCCGGTGAAGAAGCCGGCGCGGGTCCGCGGGCAGGGGTTGGCGAACCCGGCGACCCCCGCGCAGGGATGCCCGTGGTAGGTGGTCTCGTGGTGCCAGTCGCTCACCGCCACGTACGTCATGAACTCGTACGCCCGCGCCACGGTCATGTGCTGCCACAGCTCGCGCGCCGGGGCGGGGCCGTCCCAGCGGGTGATCGAGAAGGCCGGCACCAGCACCGCGTCGAGGCCGTCGCGCCCGGCCAGGCTGGCCGAGTACCACAGGTCGGCGCAGAGCAGGACGTGCAGGCGGCGGCCGTTCAGCTCGAAGCCCGCGCTCGGGAGGCCGGGGACCACGCCCGAGCGCAGTTCGACGTCGTAGGGGTGGACCTTGTCGTACTCCGTCAGCAGCTCGCCCCCGGCGTCGAACACGGCGCCCCGGTTGACCGGGCCGTCGTAGTGGGACCCGCCGACGACCGCCATCCCCGCCCCCTTGGCCAGGGCGCGCACCCTGGCCAGGTATTCGGCACGGGGCAGGCTGGCACCGGCCAGCTCGGGCAGGAGCACCACGTCGCCCGAGCGGGCGGTGACGAGCTCCTCGATCGCGTCGAAGTTGGCGTGGCCGTCGGGAGACCAGTGAGGGGGCTGAACCAGGAGGATCTTCACCCCTCCACTGTGACGGGTGAAGGGCCTACTGCGGCTGGTGTACGCGTATAACGGACATGTCCTCTACGTGTACGGGCTCGCGGCAGTGCGCGCACACCATGAGCGGCTCCAGCGGCTCGCCGCAGCTGTGCCGCCACACCGTCGGCGGCTCGCCCTTCGTGACGTACCGGTCGCCCCAGTCCATGAGCGACAGCAGCACCGAGTGCAGCGCCCGCCCCGCCTCGGTCAGCACGTACTCGTAGCGCGGCGGGTGCGACTCGTACAGCTCGCGCTCCAGCAGCCCGACCTCCTCCAGCTTGCGCAGCCTGGCGGTGAGGATGTCGCGGCTGGCGCCGGTGTTGCGGGCGATCTGGTCGAAGCGGCGCACGCCCAGCAGGACCTCCCGCATGGCCAGCAGGCTCCAGCGCTCGCCGACGACCGTCAGCGCGTTGGCGATCGAGCATTCCCTGGGCATGCTCACCTCCGAGAGAGTCCGAATTTCCAACCTACCTGTTGCCCGGGATCGCCGCGAGCAGCTCGCGGGTGTAGTCCGCGGACGGGCGGTCGAAGACGTCCTCGGCGGTGCCGCTCTCCACGATCCGCCCGCCGCTCATGACGTGCACCTCGTGCGAGATCATCCGTACGACGGCCAGGTCGTGGCTGATGAACAGGTAGCTCAGCCCGAGCTCGCGCTGCAGCCCGGCGAGCAGCTCCAGGATCTGCGCCTGCACCAGCACGTCGAGCGCCGAGACGGCCTCGTCCAGCACGACCAGCTCGGGCGAGAGCGCCAGCGCCCGCGCGATGGCCACCCGCTGGCGCTGGCCGCCGGACAGCTCGTGCGGCAGCCGGTCGGCCATGGACGCGGGCAGCGACACCTTCTCCAGCAGCTCGGCCGCTGCCTTCCTGCGTTCGGCCGCGGTGCCGACGCGGTGCACGCGCAGCGGCTCGGCGATGGACTTCCCGACGGGGTAGCGGGGGTCGAGCGAGGCGTACGGATTCTGGAACACCGGCTGGACCCGCCGCCGGAAGGCGAACAGCTCCCGCCGGCCGAGCGCCGCCAGGTCCGTGCCGTCGAAGCGGATGCTGCCGGAGGTGAGGTCGTCGAGGCCGAGCAGCAGGTTCGCGGTGGTCGACTTGCCCGAGCCCGACTCGCCCACGATCGAGACGGTACGGCCCTTCGGGATCCGGAACGAGACCTCGTCCACCGCGGTCAGCTCCTCGCCCGTGCCCCTGATCGGGAACACCTTGCGCAGGCCCTCGACCACCACCAGGTCCTCGCTCTCCTGAGGTGGCTCCGCGACGCGGACCGACGACAGGCTCGGCACGGCGTTCAGCAGCCGCCTGGTGTACTCGTGCGCGGGATCGGCGAGGATCTCGGCCGCCCGCCCGGTCTCGACGATCCGGCCGTCGTGCATGACGGCCACCACGTCGGCCCGCTCCGCCGCCAGCGCCAGGTCGTGCGTGATGAGCAGGACGGCCGTGCCCATCTCGGCGGTGAGTTGTTCGAGCTGGTCGAGGATGCGCCGCTGCACGGTCACGTCCAGCGCGGAGGTGGGCTCGTCGGCGATGAGCAGCTTCGGCCGGCAGGCCAGCCCCATGGCGATCAGCGCGCGCTGGCGCATGCCGCCGGAGAACTCGTGCGGGTACTGCCCGATCCGGCGGGCCGGGTCGGGGATGCCGACGAGATCCAGCAGTTCGAGCACGCGGGCCCGGGCCGCCTTGCCGGTGGCCACGCCGTGGACCTCGAGCGCCTCGGCGATCTGGTCGCCGACCCGCATGAGCGGGTTGAGGTTCGACATGGGGTCCTGGGGGACCAGGCCGATGCCCGCGCCGCGGATCGCGGTCATCTCGCGCCCGGAGAGCCCGGTCAGGTCGCGGCCGTCGAACAGGATCCGGCCACCGGTGATGCGGCCGTTGTCCGGCAGCAGCCGGTTGACGGCGGCGGCCGTGGTGGACTTGCCGGAGCCCGACTCGCCGACCACCGCGACGGTCTGGCCGGGCAGGATCTCCATCGAGACGCCCTTGACGACGGTGACGTCCTGCCTGCGGGTGCGGAAGGCGACCGAGAGGTCACGGATCTCCAGGAGGGGGGTCATGCGGTCCTCGATCGTTGCGTGATGGTCTGCAGCAGCCCGCCCCAGAGGGCGTCGGTGGGGGTGGGGTCGCCCTCGACGAGCAGGCGGTTGCTCGCCAGGGCCAGGGCGATGTCGCGGCCGGGCACGAAGCCGACCGCGCAGCCGACGTAGCCGGGGTGGCCGAGCACGGTCACGGTCTCGTCCCACAGCTGCAGCTCGTACGTGCGGAACCCCAGAGCCTGCCCGGCGTCGGGGCCGGGGGTGAAGAACTCCTCGGCCACCTCGGGCCGCCACAGCCGGTCGTGCTCCTCGTACCGGGACATCGCCAGGCCGTAGGCGAGCAGGTCCGGCACGGTCGAGAAGAGCCCGGCGTGCCCGGCGACCCCGCCGAAGGCGTGATGGGCGTTGCCGTCGGCGACCTCGCCGAGCACCGGCCCGGACCGCCAGCGCGCGAAGTCGGAGCTGCGGTACGGGACGGGGTACGGCCGCCCGGTGTCGAGCATGACCATCTCGGTCCGGTCGTCCAGGGCGCTCATGGCCACCTCGGGGCCCGCCGGGCGGCCGTACCCGGTCGAGCCGAGGCCGAGCGGCTCGGTGACCAGCTCGGTCACGGCCTGGTCCAGGCTCAGGCCGGCGACGGTCTCGACGATCCGGCCGAGCAGGACGAAGCCGAGGTCGGAGTAGTGGCGGGCGCGGCCGGGGCGGTAGCGCGGGGGCGGCGGCGCCGGCTGGATGTAGAGCGGCCACCACTCCCACAGCCCGCCGCGGTGCAGGAGCAGGTCCCGCACGGTGATCGCCTCGTACGAGTGGGCGAGGTACGCGCTCAGCGGCGCGTCCAGGTCCACCAGCCGGTCGGACACCAGCCGGATCAGCGCCGTCGTGGTGGCCACGACCTTCGTGACCGAGGCGAGGTCGTGGCAGGTGTCCGGCGTCATCGGCGCGTCGCCGACGAGCCGGCCGTCCTCCCGGCGCACGGTCCGGTGACCGGCGCACTCGGCGAGGTCGAACCACGGCGTCCGCGCGGCCATGACCACCCCCGCCGGGGCGCTCGCCGGGGGATCGTGGTGAGGAGAGCTCATCGCGTCAGCACCAGCGAGCGCGGCGGCTCGGCGACCGGCGCCG
>NZ_JBSFTC010000076.1:0-39576 GCF_053590415.1 Nonomuraea sp. NPDC003201 | reverse complement strand
CGCCTGTGCGCCGCGCGGTGGCGGCGGGCGCCGGGGCCGGAGGCCTTGACGATGGCGGTGACGATGAGGCCGTCCTGGGCCTTCCACGTGCCGGAGAAGCCCATCAGCTGCCGGCCCTCCACCTGCGGTCCGGTCACCAGGAGCCGGGCGGAGAACGTGCCCTGCACCGGGTTGAAGGTGAGGATCGCGTCCTCGAAGTCGAGCCACCGCTTCGCCAGCGGGAACCAGGCCTTGTAGACCGACTCCTTCGCCGAGAACAGCAGGCGGTCCCATGCGACGTCCGGGTAGTCGGCGGCGAGCGCGCTCAGCGACTTACGCTCCTCAGCCAGGGAGACCGCTTCCAGGACGCCGTACGACAGCGGCTGGTTGGGTTCGGCGTCGATGCCGATCGTGATGGTGTCGGTGCCGGGGCTGAGGACGGCGCCGCGGTAACCGGCGCAGTGGGTGATGCTGCCCACGAAGCCCGTCGGCCATTGAGGTTCGCCGCGCACGCCGGGCAGGATGGGCTGCTCGGGCAGGCCGAGCAGCCCCATCGCGGTCCTGGCGCACATGCGTGCCGTGGCGAACTCCTTGCGCCGGCTCTCCACCGATCGGCTGATCACCTCTTCTTCCCCAGGGAAGAGCACCGCGTCGTGGTCGTCGAACGTGTCGACCGCCACCACCCACGGCGGGAGGATGCTCCCGATGAATGCATTGGTGTTCACAATTCCACGCTAGGCAGGGCCTTCGCGGAAGAAAATGTTCGGGCGCTTCTTCTCGGGCTCTCCGGAGACGGTTGCGGGGTGAACCTACCCCGGGAAGGGGGTCTGATTTATCCAGATATATGGCGATTTAGGGTTAATTGTCGGATCGTGTCCGTGATGGTGTGATCAGTGAGGCGTCGATCGCCCGGTTGACGGCGTCGATGCGCGAGGCGGCCCCGAGCTTGACGAAGATGTTGCGCAGGTGGCGCTTCACCGTGGCTTCCGTGGTGTTGATGCGGGCGGCGATCTGCCGGTTGCTGAGCGCCTGCGCGGCCAGCTCGAGGACCTCCCGCTCCTTGCTCGTCAGCACCTCGGACGGTGAGCTCTCCATCTGGGCGAGGCTCTCGCGGGAGACGGCGAGCACGACCCGTTCCGGCTCGTCGTGCACGCTGCGGATGGCCGACACCAGCTCGTGCCAGTGGACGCTCTTCAGCAGGTATCCGCGGATGCCGGCGGCCAGGAGCCGGTGCAGCAGCTGCGGTCCGTCGTACATGCTCAGGATGATGATCTGCGTGTTCGGTGACTGGATGCGCAGGCGGGTCACGGTGTCGGTGGCGGAGTCACCGGGGATCTCCACGTCGAGCAGGAGAATGTCCGGCTTCTTGTCGGCCACCATCTTGAGCGCGCCGCTGGAGGTGCCGGCCTCGCCCACCACGACCAGCCCCTCCTGAGACTCCAGGATCTCCCTGAGGCCCTCGCGGAAGAGCGCGTGGTCGTCCACGATGGCCACTGTGGTCGGTTGCTCACTCCTGATCATCGGGTCGCCTCTGGATGGGCACCGCGAGGTCGACCCTCGCCCCCTTGCCGGGCTCGCTCACGATGTTGACCGTGCCGCCGAGCAGCTGGGTGCGTTCCCGGATGGAGGACAGGCCCAGGCTGCCCTTGGGCGCCTGCTGACTCGGGTCGAAGCCGCAGCCGTCGTCGATCACGGAGGCGATCAGCTCGTGCGGCGCGACGTCGATCCTGATGAAGATGGTCGAAGGGTCTCCGTGGGTGAGCGCGTTGCGGGCCGCTTCGCGCAGGATGAGCAGGCACTCCTCGCTGACGATCGGGGGCGCCCAGCTCTGGTCGCCGTTGACGACGAGCTCGACCTGTACGTCGTCGGTCCCGATCACGTCCAGATAGCCGAGCAGTCCCTTCTCCAGGGTTCTCCCGTCGGGAGGGTGGAGGTCGGAGGTCACCTGGCGCAGGCTGCACATCGTCTCCTGGATGGCCTGCTGCGCCATTTCCAGCTTGGCCAGCGCCTTGGCCGGCTCGGACGGCCGGTAGAGGTTCGACAGCTCCAGCTGGCGCTGGGCGACGCTGAGGCTGTGGCCGATGCGGTCGTGTAACTCCCTGGCGATCCGGCGGCGCTCGGCCATCTGCGCCTCGGTCACCTGGTTCAGCAAGAACCCGGTGTAGCTGCTGGAGGCCTCCCTGATGCGCAGGGAGATGCTCTGTTCGAGAGCCGTCACCACAAGCCTGAGCAGTCGGGCGGCCTGGGTGTCGTCCTGAAGTCGGTGACTGAGAGTAGTGAATGCGGCGCGGAAGAAGACCGACGCGGCCAGGAGGGATTCTCTCGGGTGGATACCGGCGGACGCTCTGGACACGCCGATGTCCCAGGACAGGAAACGGGACGTCTCGTCGTCGAGTAAGCGGCCTGCTCGCAGCGTGCCGGCCATCTCCGTCAGGATCTCGCCCGCGTTAGCCATGACCTGGGCTTTCGTGTGCTGATCCCTGATCAGTACGCTGCCGATCGAGGCCAGTCCCTGCTCGTACTTGCTCAGTATGTCGGCTCGACACTCCTCGATAAGATTCGCCGTCCCCGTGGCATCATGCTCGCCCCTTTGCGCAATTTCTCCCACCATGTCCCCTTGGAAATGCACGAATGCTTACATCTTGGGTCAACACTGATGAGTAGGCAACTGTATGAACATAGGCCCCGATGCTCCGCGGGCTGCGTTCCGGGCCCGCGAGCCCTGTGACCAGTGGGAACGCCTGCGACGTAGGAATGTCAATATTTCGTGACTTAGGGTGCCCTATCTTGTGGCGGCTCGGCGGGGGGCCTCCAGGGTCGGGGAGGCGGGGTCGATCTTGTGCTCACCGTCCAATAGGAGTCGTTTGTGAGATGTGAAGCCGCCGCGGTCGGTAAGGCCCAGATCGACATGAGCACGGCTCGCATTGGCGCTGCTGGGCAATGTTGACGCGTGGGTAATAAATGATTCAAGCGCTTCGCCGGGCCCCCAGCCCACCCCTGGGCCGCGGGGCCACGGACGGTGGCCCAGGGCCTGGTGCCGCACCGAGGCGCCGCACCGAGTCGACCGCCCGGCCGATCGACTCGGACCACCCGTTGGTCCGAAAGTTGGAGACGGACTGGTCCGTGTGGAGCGGCGGGCGTTATTAAGGATAAGCCATATTGTGGGCACCCCGAACTGACACCTAACGTGATGACCGTCAACCCATAACCGGATACGGAAGAGGTTGAGGGTCATGCGGCAAGTCCGACGGATCGTGAATTCGAAGCCGAAAAAAGAGCTTAATGGCTCCTTGGACCTCAGAACCCCTTCCGGCCGGAAATTGCCTTTCTAAAAGGGGTGTCCAACATGGGGCTGTACGAAAGAGACACCGCCATGGCCTCCATGCAAGGTCTCCTCGCCGAGGCCGTGGGCGGCAAGGGCCGGGTCGCAATGGTGACGGGAGTCGTTGCGACGGGCAAGAGCGAGCTCCTGCACGCCTTCGCCGAGCAGGCTCTGGAGCACGGCGCGCTGCCGCTGGTGGCCACCGCCACCCGGGCGGAGAGCGACCTGCCGCTGGGCGTGCTCGGCCAGCTCTTCCAGAACGCGCCGCTACAGGAAGACGTACGCGCGCTCGCGGCGGACCTGCTGCGGGAGGGCGCGCAGATGGCCTCCCCCGCGAAGGGGGAGAGCTTTGAACAGGTGGACGCCCAGATCGTCCACTCGTTGTCCGCGGTGCTGCTCTCGCTCGCCGAGCGCCACCCGCTGGTGATCGTCGTCGACGACGTCCACCTCGCCGACAGGGCCTCGCTGCTCTGCCTGTCCTACCTCGTCCGCAGGGCCAGATACTCCCCGCTCATGGCGGTGTTCGGCCAGACCGACTACCGGCCGCACACCCACGGCTTCTTCGCCACCGAGATGCTGCGCCAGCCGCACTGCACGGCCGTGAGGCTGGCCCCGCTGTCGTACGACGCGGTGGTGAGCATGGCGGCCGAGCACCTGGGCGAGGCGGCGGCCGAAGCCGTGGCCCCGGACTGGTACGCGCTGAGCGGCGGCAACCCGCTCCTGCTCAGGGGCCTGATCGAGGACTTCGGGACGAGCGGCGGCGCCCCCGCCGAGCGTTACGGCGAGGCGGTGCTGTCCTGCCTGCACCGGGCCGACCCCGCGCTCCTGCAGGTCGCCGGCTGGCTCGCGGTGCTGGACGACCCGGAACTCCTGCAGCGCCTGGTCGACGCGGACGGCACGACGGTCGCCCAGGCCACCCGCTGGCTGGAGACCGCCGGCCTGCTGGAGTCGGGCCACTACCGGGCCGAGATCGCCAGGCAGACGGTGCTGGCCGAGCTGGGCGACGAGCTGCGGCGCAGCGTGCACCGCAGGGCCGCCGAGCTGCTGCACCTGGAGGCGGCCGACGATGTCGCGATAGCCGAGCACCTGGTCGGCGCCGACGCCACCGACCTGCCGTGGGCCGTCCCCGTGCTGGAGGCCGCGGCGCTGCACCGGCTGGACGACGGGTTCGTGGACGAGGCGGTCGACTATCTCAAGCTCGCCTGGCGCTGCTGCACGGACGAGCGGCGGCGTACGACCATCGCCACGCTCCTGATGCGCGCGGAGTGGCGCATCAACCCCAGCACCCCGGCCGAGCACATCGCCGAGCTGACCGACGCCCTGCACAACGGCACCCTGCGCGGCAGCGACGCGGTCGTCCTGGCCAGGGCGCTGCTCTGGCACGGCAAGGTGGACGACGCCTGCCAGGTGCTCGAACACCTGAAGGAGAGCGGCGACACCGAGCCGCAGACCGTGGCCGAGCTCGTCGGCACCCGGTTGTGGCTGCGCGCCTCGGCGCCGCCGTTGCTCGCCCACGTCAACCGGGCGACCACCGAGCAGAACAAGGACGCCGTCCTACCGGTGCGGGTGAGCCGTAGGCTGGAGGCGATCAACGCTCTGACCTCGGTGCTCACCCGCGGTCCCCGCGAGCGCACCCTGGCCACGGTGGAGCGGATCCTGCACAGCTCCCGCCTGGACGAGATGTCCATGGACACGGTGGAGAGCTCGCTGCTCGCGCTCACCTACGGCGGCTGGCCGGACAAGGCGGCGCCGTGGTGCGACGCCTTCATCGAGGAGGCGCAGTCCCGCAGCGCGCCGGCCCGCCGGGCCCGGCTCACCGCGATCCGCGCCGAGATCGCCATGCGGCGCGGCGACCTGGAGACCGCGGCCTCGTCCGCGCGCCTGGCCCTGGAGCTCATCCCGCCGGCCAGCTGGGGCGTGACCGTGGGTTCCCCGCTGGCCAACCTGATGCTGGCCAGCACGGCCATGGGGCAGTACGACCAGGCGCTCGCCCAGGTCAACACCGCTGTCCCGGAGGCCATGCTGCGCACCCGCTTCGGGCTGCACTACCTGCACGCCCGCGGGCGCTACCACCTGGCCGTGGACCATCCGGCGGCGGCGCTGCGGGACTTCCGCTTCTGCGGCGAGCTCATGGGCGAGTGGGAGATGGACACGCCGGGCTTCATCGCCTGGCGTGCCGACGCGGCCGAGGCGCTCATCCGGATGGGCGAGCACGACGAGGCCCGTTCCCTGGTCGAGGAGCAGCTGTCGCGCTGCGGCCCCATGGCCTCCCGTACGCAAGGGATCGCGCTGCGCCTGATGGCCGCCACGAGCGAGCTCCGGCACCGGCCCATGCTGCTGCGGCAGTCCACGGACCGGCTGCAGGCCTGCGGCGACCGCTACGAGCTGGCCCGGTCGCTGTTCGAGCTCACCGAGGCGTTCCACAGCGTCGGGGAGTTCCGCAGGGCGGGGATCATCGCCAGCCGTACGCGCATCCTCGCGCAGGAGTGCGGCGCCCAGCCGCTGAGCCAGGCGCTGGCCGGTGACGGCTCCTCCGCCGGCGACGGGCAGAACGCGGAGATCAGCAAGGTCGTGGCGATCCTCAGCGACGCCGAGCGCCGGGTCGCCGGCCTGGCCTCGGTCGGCTACACCAACCGGGAGATCGCGGCCAAGCTGTTCATCACGGTGAGCACGGTGGAACAGCACCTGACGCGCATCTATCGCAAGCTCGGAATCACTCAGAGATCGGATCTTCCTACCGATCTGGAGCTGAGCCCGACCGTCCGCTAACCCCTCCCAGATCCTGCCCACCGCGCGGAGTCCGCGCGGTGGGCAGCTCCATTAACTGGGTGTATAACTGGTCGTTGCGTTCTGTGTCAGGCGGCTTAAACGGGAAAGATTCTCCCCTTATTCATCCGCCCACAGGGGGGATAGGGGTTGTGGCACAATCGCGGCCCGCAGATCGTATGTATAACGTGACGGCCAAATGGAGGGGAGTGTCGTGGACAGCAGAAGGCTGGGCGATGCGGGGCTGATCACCTCGTGTCTGGGCTTCGGGTGTCTGGCCCTCTCAGGTGTGTACGGCGACGTGGACCGCTCGGAGTCCCTGGCGTTGATCCACTACGTTCTCGACGTGGGCGTGACGCTGCTCGACATGTCCGACGACCAGGCCGACGGGGAGGTGGAGCGGCTCGTCGGCGAGGCCGTCCGGCCCTGGCGCGACGACGTGCTCCTGGCGACGCGGACCGTCCGGCGCGGCACCGGCTGCGGCGAGCTGGCGCAGTCGTGCGACGCCTCGCTGAAGCGCCTGGGCGTCGACTACGTCGACCTCTACATCGCGGGCCACGAGGAGCCGTCCGTGCCGGTCGAGGAGACCGCCCACCAGCTGGCGGACCTGGTGACCGCGGGCAAGGCCCGCCACGTCGGCCTGTCGGGGGTGACGGGGGACGAGCTCCGCCGGGCGCACGCGGTCCATCCGGTGGCCGCCCTGGCGATGGAATACTCCCTTTGGCACCGTACGGTCGAGCTCGACCAGCTGCCGGTGGCGCGCGAGCTCGGGATCGGCGTGCTGGCCGGCCGGCCACTGGGCCGCGGCTTCCTGACCGGGCGTAGCCTGTCGCCCTCGCGGCTCGGCCCGGCCGACCCTCGCCGGGCGGATCCCCGGTTCTCGTCGCACAACCTCCCGCGCAACGGCGCGATGCTCCGGCGGCTGCAGGCCGAGGCGGCGAACATGGACGTCAGCACGGGCCGCCTGGCCCTGGCCTGGTTGCTGTCGCGGGGGCCGGACGTGGTGCCGGTGCCCAGCACGCGTGATCCGGTCCACCTGGAGATGAACGTGGGTTCGGTCAGGCTCCTGCTGACCGAGACGGTGTGCCGGCGGGTGGAGGAGGCCTTCCCGCCCGGCTCGACCGGCGCGGACTGCGCGGTCTGATCGGCCGGTCCGCCTGTCAGATGAGGAAGAGCGGCAGGATCGCCAGGCCGTGCAGCGCGTACTGGGTGGCCATGAAGGCGCCGTACGGCTCGCGGCGGCGGCCCTTGAAGCACAGGACCGTGATGACCAGCGCCCCGCCGATCATGGCGAGCGCGGACGGCCACAGCGGGAGCCTCAGCAGCAGGACGGCCGCGGCGAAGGCCAGCGCCAGCCCGATCGCCGTGCAGCAGATCGTCAGCCGCAGGACGCGCTCGCCGTGCATGACCGCGAAGGTCATCCGCCCGGCGCGGGCGTCGCCCTCGATGTCGGGCAGGTCCTTGGTCGTCGAGCCCACGAGAGCGGTCCACAGCGACGCGGCGAGCACGAAGACGACCAGCATCAGCGAGCTCCTGATCTCGCTCGCGTAGGAGAAGGCGCCCCCGTAGTAGGTGAGCAGGGTGGCCACGCCTCCGGTCAGGACCGTGCCGCCCGAGCTGCGCTTGAGCGGGAACGGCGGGCCCGAGTAGAGGTAGCCGAGCGTCAGCACGACGGCGAGCATGCCGCCCATCAGCGGGGCGAGCGCGAAGCCGGCCGCGAGCGACAGCAGGGCCGCGCCGATCGCGACCGCGCTGGCGAAGCCCGGCGGCAGGTCGCCGCGGACGATGGGCCTGCGTGAGCCGTTGAGCCGGTCCTCCGGCACGTCCATGACGCCGTTGAAGAGGTAGACGGCGAAGATCATCATCACCCATGCCGCGGCGCCCCAGACCGTTCTGCCCAGGTGCCCGTCGTCGCCGGCGACCGAGGCGCACAGCGCCGTGCCGGTGAGGAAGCGCAGCAGGAAGATGAA
This sequence comes from Nonomuraea sp. NPDC003201, assembly GCF_053590415.1. NCBI lineage: Bacteria > Bacillati > Actinomycetota > Actinomycetes > Streptosporangiales > Streptosporangiaceae > Nonomuraea > Nonomuraea sp. NPDC003201. Next base: position 31,539 of record NZ_JBSFTC010000076.1, on the reverse strand, counting down.
CTGCACCGTAGGCCGCGCCTCCGCGAAACACAGACCGCCTCGCCGGATCGCCGGTTCGATAGTCGCCATGATCGGAGTGTGCAGGGCCGGCAGGGGCCGGAGAAGGGGGGTGCGTCGAAAGATACCGGGGGCGCGCACTCTCGATACCCCTGCGGAATCCCTTGGTCAGGACCGGCACTCTCATGATCCCCGACCTGTTCGCGGGCCCGTCGCCGCTTGTACGTTGAGTGCGGAGATCTCCTAGAGCCACACCATGAGACCTGCGAAGGAGATTCACGATGGCCCCGACCCGTCCCGTCGAGCGCTATTCGAACTTCACCCCGCTGGCCCTGCCCGACCGGACCTGGCCGGACAAGAGGATCGTGGCGGCGCCCCGCTGGCTGTCGACGGACCTCCGCGACGGAAACCAGTCGCTGGCCAACCCGATGTCGCCGGCGCGGAAGCTGCGGATGTTCGAGCTGCTCGTCGACCTCGGCTACAAGGAGATCGAAGTCGGATTCCCCGTGGCCAGCCAGGACGACTACGACTTCGTGCGGATGCTCATCGAGCAGGACCGCATCCCGGACGACGTATGGATCTCGGTGCTCGTACCGGCGCGGGACGAGCTGATCGAGCGCTCGGTCTCCGCGCTGGCCGGCGCCCCCCGCGCCACCTTCCACCTCTACAACGCGACCGCGCCGCTGTTCCGGCGCGTGGTGTTCAACATGGACCGGGCCCAGTGCAAGGACCTGGCCGTGCAGGGCACCCGGCTGATGATGAAGTACGCCGAGCGGGACCTGGCGGACTGCGACCTGCGCTACCAGTACTCGCCCGAGCTGTTCAACGAGACCGAGGCGGACTTCGCCCTCGAGGTCTGCGAGGCGGTCATGGACGTGTGGGAGACCGGCCCCGGCCGCCCGATCATCCTGAACTTCCCCACCACCGTCGAGCGCTCCCTGCCCTCGGTGTTCGCCGACCAGATCGAATGGCTGGACCGCAACCTCTCCCGCAGGGAGCACGTCTGCCTGTCCATCCACCCGCACAACGACCGCGGCACGGGGGTGGCCGCGTCCGAGCTGGCGCTGCTGGCCGGGGCCGAGCGCATCGAGGGGTGCCTGTTCGGCAACGGCGAGCGGGCGGGCAACGTCTGCCTGGTGACGCTCGGCATGAACATGTTCACCCACGGGGTGGACCCGGGGATCGACTTCTCCGACATCGACCGGATCCGCGACACGGTCGAGCTCTGCAACGAGATCCCCGTGCACCCCCGGCACCCTTACGGCGGCGAGCTCGTGTACACCGCCTTCTCCGGCTCGCACCAGGACGCGATCAAGAAGGGCTTCGACGACCTGGAGCGGGCCGCCGGCGAGAGCGGCGTCGAGGTCGACGAGATGCCGTGGAGCATGCCGTACCTGCCGGTGGACCCCAAGGACGTCGGGCGCACGTACGAGGCGATCGTGCGGATCAACAGCCAGTCGGGCAAGGGCGGCATCGCGTACGTCATGAGCGCCTGGCACGGGATGCGGCTGCCCCGCGAGCTGCAGCGGGAGTTCGCCGGGCTGGTCCAGGCCCGGGCGGAGGCACGGGGCAGCGAGCTGACGCCCGACGAGATCTGGGCGCTGTTCGAGCAGGAGTACCTCACCGGCCAGGCCCGGACCGACACCCTGGGGCGGGGCGACCGGATCACCGCGACGCTCCACATGGACGGCCAGCAGGAGCAGGCCGTGCGGGCCATCGGCGTCACGATGGCGCCCTGGGGCGTCGACGTGCGGGCGGTGCACCGGGCCGACGGCACCGAGCGCGTCACGAGCATGAAGACGACGGTCTACGCCGAGTGCAAGGTGGACGGTACGACGGTCTGGGGCGTGGGCGTGGACACCAACGTGGTCGACGCGACCCTCGCCGCGGTCGGCTCGGCCGCCAGGCGGAGCGGACGGACGGGGGTCACGCTCGCGAACGCCAGCTGATGCCGGAGGACACGCCGACGGCCGCCGAAAGGCGGCCGTCGCGGCGTTTTTACGTGAAAAGCAAGAACGAGAGCCACCGTCCATTTGATTCAGGGCGGTGGCTCTCGTTCTGCTGGGGGCTTCGCAAAAGGGGAAGTGCCGTCTAGATCAATGCCTCACCTCTCCGGCGGGATAAACATCCGGCAAACTCGACTACTCATATTGAATCGCCGGTCCGGCTGTTTTCCCACCCCTAGCGAACCCTTAGGCGGTCACCTGTCACTCGGCAATGGCCGTCCGCATGATCCAGTGGTAAGCGGGCACCTCCTGCCCGTCCACGCGCGTGCGCTCGCCATTGTGGAGAAAGTGCTCGTATCCGCTGCCGAAAGGCAGTTTGATCTTCTCGCAGAACTTCGCGAGGGTAACGATCCGCTGCTCGGCAGGGAGGTGGTTCGGTCCGCCGACGAGCATTACCTTGATGTTCGACATGGTCTCCTCGATTCAGAGCGGGATATTGGAGTGGCAGCCGCGGTCCTGCGGTGCCGATGCCAGTGCTTCCGCCAGCCGGAGCCGGGTCTCGAGAGGCGAGACGACCGCGTCGACCACGCCGAGCGACATCGCCCGCTCGACCCCGCCGGCCGTCCGCCGATGCTCTTCCACCAGTCGCGCGTGCAGGTCCGCCTGCTCGGACTCGGGCACCGCGGCCAGCCGCTTGCGGTGCAGGATGCCGACCGCCGCCTCGGCCCCCATGACCGCCACCTCCGCGTCGGGCCAGGCGTACACCGCGGTCGCGCCCAGCGACCTGGAGTTCATGGCGATGTAGGCGCCGCCGTACGACTTGCGGGTGATGAGCGTGACGCGGGGGACGACCGACTCGGCGAAGGCGTGCAGGAGCTTGGCGCCCCGCCTGACCACGCCGCCCCACTCCTGCTGGACGCCGGGCAGGTAGCCGGGCACGTCGACCACGACCACGAGCGGGACGCCGAGCGAGTCGCACATCCGCACGAAACGCGAGGCCTTCTCCGCCGAGAGCGAGTCGAGGCAGCCGCCCTTGCGCAGCGGGTTGTTGGCGATCACGCCCACGGCCCGCCCGCCCAGCCGGCCGAGCCCGATCACCATGTTGGGGGCCCAGCGGGGCTGGAACTCCAGGAACTCCGGGTCCAGGAGCTCGCGGAGGACCGGCCGGACGTCGTAGGCGCGGCGCGGCTGCTCGGGGAGGAGGGCCCGCAGGTCGCGCGGCTCGCTCAGCGCGGCGAAGTCGAACCGGCCGGGCCGGGTGAAGAACCCCGTCAGCAGGCGGGCCCGGTCGTAGGCCGCCTGCTCGGAGTCGACCGTGATGTGTGCGACCCCCGATTTGGGGCCGTGCGCCTCCGGGCCGCCCAGGCCCGCCATGTCGATCTCCTCGCCGGTGACGCTGCGGACGACGTCGGGGCCGGTGATGAAGACCCGCGCGACGTCCGACATGATGATCACGTCGGTCAGCGCGGGCCCGTAGGCGGCCGCGCCCGCGGCCGGTCCGAGGACCACCGAGATCTGCGGGATCAGGCCGGAGGCCGCGGTCATGGCGGCGAACATGCGGCCGACGCCGTCCATCGACTCCACGCCGTCGGCCAGCCGGGCGCCGCCGGAATGCCACAGGCCGATCACCGGGCAGCGCCGCCGGACGGCCAGCTGGATGGCCTCGACGATGCGATTCGCGCCTGCCCAGCCCAGCGCGCCGCCCATGCGCGTCGCGTCCGTGCAGTAGGCGATGACCGGCGAGCCGTCGATCAGACCGTGTACGGCCTGCACGCCGCTCTCTTCGTCGCCGGGCATCGGCACCATGGAGCCGGGATCCAGGAGCCGCGAGAGGCGTGCCGATGGCGTCCGCGGATCGAGTGGTGCTTCCGTGGGAAAAGCGGTCAGGACCGTCATCGTTGTCCTTTCGCAGGTATCTGTCCTTCGAATTTCCCGACCGACCCCTATCCCGGACAACCCCTACTGCCTCGTACCTCTTACCAGGGGGAGGCTCCGATATAGGGGGGACGTGGGGTAACCGGGAATGGCCGCCCGTGTGACACTCGAGCTGTGTTGTTAATCACATCGACGTAGCGGACGGGGCCGCGCAGAAAGGCATGGACGTCATGAAACGTGCACAGCTCAAAAAGGCGCGCCCGGCGCGTACCACGGTGCGGAACGAGGTGCCTGACTTACGCACCCCGTCCGGCCGGATGCTGCGGTTCTAGGAGCTCCGGATGACGACCGAAATCACCGCGCCGGCCATCAGCCTCGCCACGCTTCTCGACCAGGATCCGGCTTTCCGCCTGCACGAGGGCGGCAAATTGGAGACGCGCCCGTCGGTGCCGGTGCGCGACGCCGGCGACCTGTCGCTCGCGTACACGCCGGGGGTGGCCCGCGTGTGCACGGCCATCGCCGAGCGGCCGGAGCTGGCCGACGACTACACCTGGCGGTCCAACGTGGTCGCCGTGGTCACCGACGGCACCGCCGTGCTCGGGCTCGGCGACATCGGCCCCACCGCGGCCATGCCGGTCATGGAGGGCAAGTCGCTGCTGTTCAAGCAGTTCGGCGGAGTGGACTCCGTGCCCATCTGCCTGGACTGCACGGACGTCGACGAGCTGGTGGAGACGATCGCCCGGATGGCCCCGTCCTTCGGCGGCATCAACCTCGAGGACATCAGCGCCCCGCGCTGCTTCGAGGTGGAGCGCCGGCTCAAGGAGCGGCTGGGCATCCCGGTCTTCCACGACGACCAGCACGGCACGGCGATCGTGGTGCTGGCCGCGCTGCGTAACGCGGCCCGGCTGACCGGGCGGCGGCTGTGGGACCTGCGGGCCGTCGTGGCCGGCGCGGGCGCCTCCGGGCTCGCGGTCACGAGCATGCTGCTCAAGGCCGGCATCTCCGAGGTCATCGTGTCCGACAGCAAGGGTGTGATCCACCAGGGCCGCGGCGACCTCAACACGTACAAGGCCCTGATCGCGACCTGCACGAACCAGTCGGGCCACACCGGCACGACCGAGGAGGCCATGGCCGGGGCGGACGTCTTCATCGGCCTGTCGGGCTCGACGATCAGCGAGCGGGCCATCGCGTCGATGGCGCCGGGCTCCATCGTGTTCGCCCTGTCCAACCCCGAGCCGGAGATCCACCCGGGGATCGCGCTGGAGCACGCCGCCATCGTGGCCACCGGGCGCAGCGACTTCCCCAACCAGATCAACAACGTGCTCGCCTTCCCCGGCGTGTTCAGGGGCGCCCTGTCGGCGCGGGCCGTGGAGATCACCGAGAACATGAAGATGGCCGCCGCGCACGCCCTGTCGAGCGTGATCGAGGAGGAGCTGTCGGCGGAGCGGATCATCCCGGAGCCGTTCGACCCCCGGGTGGTGCCCGCGGTCGCCGCGGCGGTGGCCGACCAGGCCCGCCGCGACGGCGTGGCCCGCCTGCGCGGCCTCTGAGGCGCACCGGCCGGGGCGCCCGGCTCCGCGGTCACACCGCGGAGGCCGGTCGCGTCCCGGCAGGCCGCTCGTCGCGGGAAGGGTCAGACGTAATAGCCCTCGACGGGTACGCGCGCCTCGTCGTACAGGGCCGGGCCTTCGACGGGCGGGTCCACGAAGGCGCTGCCCGGCGGCTTGAGGCCGTTGAGCTGATCGCCGGACAGCGCGTAGACGACGCGGCCCAGGCCCGAACGGGCGATGGCCCCCGCGCACATCCCGCACGGCTGGCAACTGGTGTACATCGTGGTCCTGGCCGCGGCCGCGGGGTCGAGCTCGCGGGCGGCCCAGCGGGCCAGCTTCAGCTCCGGGTGCGCGGTGATGTCGCGGTCGGTGAGCGAGCTGTTGCGCTCCTCGACCAGAATCGAGCCGTCCGGGCCCGCCAGCAGCGAGCCGAACGGCGGGTTGCCGCCGGCACGGGCCTCCGCGGCCAGTTCGATGGCGCGGCGCAGGAGTTTCTCTTCGTCATGGGTCACGCTAGGTTCTCCATCCTGGGCATCTGGCCACATTCTGCCCTGATCGGGCGGGGGTCACGTCTCCTGAAGGCGGCGGATCATGGCCTGCTTGGCCGCCGCGAACTCCTCGTCGGTCAGCACCCCGGACCGGTGCAGCTCCCCGAGCTCCCCCAGGCGGCGCAGGACCGCGTCGTGCACGTCGTCGGAGACGGGCGGGGGAGGCGGCGGCAGCTCGGCCTCCCTCGGAAGCCGGGCCAGCACGGCCGCGGCGACCAGGGCGGTGGTCCCGCCGAAGCGCTGGATGCCCCACGACACGCAGTGGAGGTCCTTCTGCGGCGGCTGCGCGGCACCCTCACCCTTGACGCGGAACCGCAGCGTGCCGTAACCCATGCCGGACTGCGGCTTCCACTCCACGCCGGCCACGTCCGACAGCGGGAACTCCTGCGGCCCGGCCTTCTCCTTCTCCGTGCTCGCGAACCCGGTCCACTCCAGCCGCACCCGCTCCCCGTCGAAGAGCGCGGTGCCGTCGCCCGCCGTGGCCGAGATGGGCACGGAGGGCGCGGCCAGGAGGTAGTCCTCGCAGGCGGCGGTGGGCGTCTGGTAGACGAGCAGGGTGTCGCGGACCTCGTCGGCGAAGTATTCGGCCGCGCCCGCGCGGCTCTTGGGGACGGTCAGCCGGTACGGGTCGGCGGGCGGGCCGAGCAGCCCCGCGACCGCGTCGGAGAGCGGGTCGGCCCCCTTGCGCAGCCGCATCCGCACGTGGCCGCCCTTGCGCGACGGCTCGAACGCCATGCTCGCGATCGCCTCCAGCGGCACCACGACTTCGCCCAGCGTCCTGCGCAGCTCGTGCACGCCCTTGTCGCTTCCGGGGACGATGCGCAGGAACTCGCCGTTGAACGTCCACGAGCCGTCGGCGACGGCGATCTCGGCCATATTCTCAGCCTAGGACACGCGGGACGAGAGGAGCGGGATGGAGATCTTCACGAGCTGGTCGTCCTGGGCGCAGGCGGAAGGCCCCCTGAGCGAGGCGCTCCCGCCGGGGACCACGGATTCCCTGCGCGACGCGGTGGAGTTCGCCCGCGCTCAGCACGGGGTGCAGCAGCGGCCGACCGGGCGCCCGTACGTGGAGCATCTGCTCGAGGCGCTGGAGGTGGCCGTGGTCGGCGCCGAGCTGACCGACCGGGACGTGCTCGTGGCGATCGTGCTGCACGACGTGCTGGAGGACACGCCGTGCACCGAGGCGGACATCGCGCGCAGGTACGGCGCCGGCGTGGCCGAGCTCGTGCGGTGGGTGACCAAGCCGCGCGGGGTCGCGAAGGTCGACTACCTGAGCACCCTCGTGCAGGCGCCGCTGCACGCGGTGTTCGTGAAGCTGGCCGACCGGGTGAGCAACGTGCAGGAGCTGCAGCGGATGCCGTGGCGGTTCCAGCGGCGCTACTACCTGGAGACCGTGGCCTACATCATGCCGCTGGCCGGCGCCCACCCCTGGTTCGCCGGGTGGTTCGGGGAGTGGCGCACGCGCTGGCATCCCCGCGTGGAGCGGCTCAGCGCGTACTAGCCGCCGATCCTGGCCACGCGGTTGCGTACCCCCTCGAAATGGGCGTGTACGGCGGCCACGGCCGCGTCCCGGTCGCCGGCCAGCACGGCCGTGTAGATGTCGCGATGGCGCCTGACCACGTCGCCCGGCGGCTCGTCGGGCGCGCCGAGCTCGTCGCGCAGCTGGTAGTAGACGTCCCAGAACGCTCCCAGGAGCTGGCTCACCAGCGGGTTGCCGAGCGGGCGGTAGAGGAGGTCGTGGAAGATGCGGTCGGTCTCGGGGGAGACCGGCCCGATCGGCGCCTCGGCCTCCATCCTGGCGATGACGTCGGCGACCGGCGTCAGGTCGACCTCGGGGCCCAGCTCGATGAGGCGCTCGACGAGACCGCTCTCCAGGATCTCCCGGATCTCGATCAGGTTGGCCAGGTGGTTCTTGCCGTTCTGCAGCGTGATGCGGCTGTGGAAGGTCAGCTCGTCCACCAGCCCCGCCAGCGACATCCGGCCCACGAACATGCCGAAGCCGTGGCGGATGTCCACGATGCCGACCGCCTGCAGGGCCTTGAGCGCCTCCCTGACCGAGTTGCGGCTGACCCGCAGCTCCTCCATGAGCTCCGACTCGGTCGGCAGGGGGTCCCCGGCCACCAGTCCACGCCGGACGATCAGGTCCTTGACGCCCTCCTGGGCCTCGACGGCACGGCTCGGCCGCGCCGGACGCGGGACTGCGGTCATGAAAATTCCTTTCGCCCGATGTAACATTCCGGAAATCTTCTGTTGACCTCAAGCGGTGGCACCATCTAGCGTCCACGTTACGGCAAAGATAGGACATGGGATGTCCCACGTGCTACGTCCCAGGAGGATTCCGTGAGCTCTGAGTTCAGCCGCCGCGACTTTCTGCGTTACAGCGGGGCTACGGGTGCGGCAGCGTTCGTCGCGGCGACGCTCTCCGCGTGTTCCGGCGGTCCGGCCTCGACCGGATCGGTCGGCGCCGGATCCAACAAGGATCTGATCACCGCCGTCATCGGGTACGGCAACGACCAGAGCTGGGATCCGACGCAGACCGCGTCGGCGTTCGCGATGGCGGGGATCAGCCACATCTACGAGGGGCTGCTCGACACCGACCCGATCACGCGCGAGCCCTACCCGGCCCTGGCCACCGCCCTGCCCACCGACCTGAACGCGACCTCCTGGAAGTTCACGCTCAGGGACGGCGCCAAGTGGCACGACGGCCAGCCGGTCACCGCCGACGACGTGGTCTTCACCTTCGAGCGGATCCTGGGCCCCGACAACGTCCTGACCGGCAACTTCTTCAAGTCCTGGCTCCAGGAGGTGAAGAAGGTCGATGACAAGAACGTCGAGCTGGTCTTCAAGTTCCCCTTCCCCGACGCCGCGCCCAGGCTGACCATCGCCAAGATCATGCCGAAGCACGTGTTCAGCCAGGCGGGCGCGTGGGACAAGGCCAAGAGCGGCATGACGATGGGCTCGGGGCCGTACAAGCAGACCGCGCACAACCCCAAGTCCAACACCACCTTCGAGGCGTTCGACGGCTACAACGGGCCGCGTCCGGCCACGGCCAAGAAGATGAACTGGCTGACGATCGTGGACGCCGCCGCCCGCGTGGCCAAGATCTCCGGCGGCTCGGCCGAGGCGCAGATCGCCGACAACATCCCGTACGCCAACGTCGAGCAGCTCAAGCAGCAGGGCCTGACGGTCGAGGGCGGCAAGGGCATGAACCACATGTTCCTGATGTTCAACACGGGCGCCAAGCCCTTCGACGACGTACGGGTGCGCCAGGCCCTGCACTACGCGATCGACAAGCAGAAGATGATCGACGTGGCGCTCAAGGGCCACGGCACGGCCTCCAGCTCCTTCCTCAACGAGGGCAACCCCACCTACAAGCGGGCCTCGGTCGTCTACGACTACGACCCCGAGAAGGCCAAGGCGCTGCTGGCGGAGGCCGGGGTCAAGAACCTCACGATCAACCTCATGGCCGTGAACGTGAGCTGGATCGCGGACTGCCTGCCCACCATCGCCGCCTCCTGGGAGGCCATCGGCATCAAGACCACGCTGGAGCCGCAGGACACGGCCGCGTTGTTCGCCAAGATGGACCAGTTCCAGGACTACCAGGTGGTCGCCGCCGCCTCGAACCCCAACCAGTTCGGCATGGACGCCGACCTGATCCTGCACTACAACTACGTGCCCGGCGGCCTGTGGATGAAGTACAGCCACTGGGACGGCACCGCGGACGCCAAGAAGCTGTTCGCGATGATGGACGAGGCCAGCAAGGAAACCGACAAGACCAAGCGGACCGAAGTTATCCACAAATATCTGGACTTTGTGGCTGAGCAGGCCATCCTCTACCCCGTCGTCCACAATGAGCTGATGACCGCCTGGGACCCGAAGAAGCTGTCCGGCATCCGCGCCCAGCCCTACCCCGGCATCAACCTGCTGCAGGCCAAGAGGACATGACGCTCGTCGCCAGGATGCTGCTCCGGCGGCTCCTCATGCTGATCCCGCTGCTGCTCGGCGTGGTCGCGTTCGTCTTCATCGTGATGCGCTTCTCCAACAGCAAGCCGGAGTACGCGTACTTCCAGGGCGCGAACCCGACCCCCGAGCAGATCCACCAGTTCCAGCTCGAGAACGGCCTGCTGGACCCGTTGCCCCTGCGCTATGTCCGCTTCGTCGCGGACCTGGCCCAGGGCGACATGGGCACCAGCGTGCTCACCAAGAAGCCGGTGGTGGAGTCCATCGCGACCGCGCTGCCGCTGACCCTGCAGCTCACGTTCCTGGGCCTGGCCGTCGCGGTGGTGCTGTCGCTGGTGTTCGGCGTCACCGCGGCGCTGTACCGCGACCGCTGGCCGGACCAGGTGATCCGCGTGGTGTCGCTGGTCGGGGTGGCGGCGCCGTCGTTCTGGCTGGCGCTGCTGATGATCCAGTACCTGGCCGTCGGCGAGGGCCTGCTCCCGACGGGCGGCTACATCAACCCGGCCGACTCCACGGCGGGCTGGCTGCAGTCGATGACGCTGCCCGCGCTGTCGCTGTCGCTGCCGATCGCCGCCCAGCTCACCCGCATCATCCGCACCTCGATGGTGGAGGAGCTGGATCGCGACTACGTACGCACCGCGATCGGCAGCGGCCTGCCGCCGATCGTGGTCGTCGGCAAGAACGTGCTGCGCAACGCCCTGATCACCCCGCTGACCGTGCTCGGCCTGCGCATCGGCTACCTGATCGGCGGCACCGTCGTCATCGAGACCATCTACGGCCTGCCCGGCATGGGCCAGCTCATGATCAACGCTGTGCGCGACGGCGATCCGGCCGTCGTCCAGGGCGTGGTGCTGACCATCGCGGTCGGCTTCATGGTCGTCAACCTGGTCGTGGACGTCCTCTACCTGCTGGTCAACCCCCGCCTCAGGAGCGCCGCATGAGACGTGGACTGACGGAACGGCTCTCCGTGCCGAAGAAGGGGCCGGGCGTGGGCCTGCGCCGCCTCAAGCCCCTGTCGTGGGTGGCGGTCGGCATCGTGGCCGTGGTCGTGCTGGCCGCGCTGCTGGCGCCGTGGATCGCGCCGAACTCGCCGTACTTCCAGGAGGCCACCGGCGGCGGCCCGTCGGCCGCGCACTGGATGGGCCTCGACAGCGCCAACCGCGACATCCTGTCCAGGCTCCTGTACGGGGCCCGCTGGTCGCTGATCATCGGCCTCGGCGCGACCGCGCTCGCCCTGGTGGCCGGGGCGGTCGTCGGCGCGATCGCGGCCACCTCGCGCCGGGCCGTGGACGAGACCATCATGCGCGTGCTCGACGTCGTCATGGCCTTCCCCGGCATCGCGCTGGCGGCGGTGCTGGTGGCGGTGTTCGGCGGCAGCATCCTGGTGCTGGTCATGGCCATGGCCTTCCTCTACATGCCGTCCGTGGCCAGGGTCGTGCGGGCCAACGTGATCGCCCAGTACGGCGAGGACTACGTGGCGGCCGAGCGGATCATCGGGGCACGCACGCCGTACATCGTCGTCAAGCACGTCGCGATCAACTGCGCCGCGCCCGTGCTGGTCTTCTGCACGGTGATGGTGGCCGACGCGATCGTGTTCGAGGCGTCGCTGTCGTTCATCGGCGCCGGCGTACGCCCGCCGAACCCCTCCTGGGGCAGCGTCATCGCCGACGGCAAGAACATGGTGCTGCTCGGCGGCTGGTGGGCCACCGTCTTCCCCGGCCTGCTGATCCTGCTGACCGTGCTCGCGCTCAACATCCTCTCGGAGGGCATCTCCGACGCCTGGGCCGCGCCCGCCGCCCGCAGGGCCCCAATAGATCAGCTCGTGAAGAAGGACGACGCGTTCGAGCGGGCCAGGCCCGGCTCCGGCGAGGTCGTCGAGCTCCCCGGGCTGGCCGAGGCCGCCCGCAGGCTGGCCGAACGCGCCCGCCCGCTCCCGCAGGGGCCGCCGATCCTCTCGGTGGAACGGCTACGGATCGGGTTCGCGGACGGTGTGGACATCGTGGACGGCATCGGCTTCGAGGTGCGCCCGGGCGAGGTGCTCGGCCTGGTCGGCGAGTCGGGCTGCGGCAAGTCGCTGACCGCGCTGACCATCATGGGCCTGCAGCCGCGCAACGCCCGCGTCAGCGGCCACGTCCGCTTCGACCAGCGCGAACTGCTCTCGGAGTCGCGCCGCGCCCGCCGCCGCCTGCTCGGCCACGAGATGGCGATGATCTACCAGGACGCCCTCTCGTCCCTGAACCCGGCCATGACCATCAAGGCCCAGATCAAGCAGCTCACCCGCCGCGGCGGCCGGCGCACCCCCGCCGAACTGCTCGAACTCGTCGGCCTCGACGCCCGCCGCACCCTGTCCGCCTACCCGCACGAGCTGTCGGGCGGCCAGCGGCAGCGGGTGCTGATCGCGATGGCGCTGTCGCGCGACCCGAAGCTGATCGTCGCCGACGAGCCCACCACCGCGCTCGACGTCACCGTCCAGGCGCAGGTCATCGAGCTGCTGCTGAAGCTGCGCGAGGAGCTGGGGTTCGCGCTGATCCTCGTCTCGCACGACCTCGCGCTGGTCGCCGACGTCACCGACCGCGTGGTCGTCATGTACGGCGGCCAGATCGTCGAGACCGGCGCCACGGCGACCCTGGTCGGCGCGCCCGCCCACCACTACGCCCGCGGCCTGCTGGGCTCGGTGCTGTCGCTGGAGTCGGGGGCCGAGCGGCTCACGCAGATCCCCGGCGTGGTGCCCGCCCCGGCCGACTTCCCGCCCGGCTGCCGGTTCGCCGACCGGTGCCCCATGGCCACGGACGTGTGCCGTACTGAGGCTCCGGTGCTGACGGGGGACACCACGCACGCGGTGGCCTGCCATCATCCGGCGCTCGTAGGAAGTGAGCAGCATGCTTGAGCTGAAGGACGTGCACGTCGTGCACAAGGCCCGCTCGGGCGGCCTGTTCTCGCGGGACCGCGTCCACGCGCTGACCGCGGCGAACCTCACGGTGAGCGCCGGCGAGACGGTCGGGGTCGTGGGGGAGTCGGGCTGCGGCAAGTCCACGCTGGCCAGGGTGCTGGTCGGCCTGCAACAGCCCACCCAGGGCAGCGTGACCTTCCGCGGCAAGGACCTCTGGGCGCTGAAGGAGGGCGAGCGGCGCGCGCTGATCGGCTCCAGCGTCGGGATGATCTTCCAGGACCCGTCCACGGCGCTCAACCGGCGCCTGCCCGTCAGGCAGGTGCTGCGCGACCCGCTCAACGTGCACCGCCGCGGCACCCCCGCCCAGCGCGACGCCCGCGTACGCGAACTGCTCGACCTGGTGGGCCTGCCCGCCGGCGCCGCCGACGCGCTGCCCAGCCAGCTCTCCGGCGGGCAGCGCCAGCGCGTGGCCGTGGCCAGGGCGCTCGCGCTCGAACCCGACCTGGTCGTGGCCGACGAGCCCACCAGCGCGCTCGACGTGTCGGTCCGCGCCCAGATCCTCAACCTGCTGCTCGACCTGAAGGAACGGCTCGGACTCGCGCTGGTGTTCGTCTCGCACGACATCCAGACGGTACGCAGGATGAGCGACCGCGTGGTCACCATGTACCTCGGCAGGATCGTCGAGCAGGCGCCCGCGCGGGCCGTGCCGATGGGCGCCCGCCACCCGTACACGCGGGCCCTGTTCTCTGCGACCCCGGGCCTGATCTCGCCGATCAACCCGATCCCGCTCGTGGGCGTGGTGCCCTCCGCCACCAGACCGCCGAGCGGCTGCCCGTTCCGCACCCGGTGCTGGCGGGCAGACCACCTTTGTGCGGAGGACTGGCCGGCGGCGCGGACCGAAGGCGACCACCTCCGTGCGGAGGACCGGCCCGCGGCGCGGACCGAAGGCGACCACCTCTTCCACTGCCACCACCCGGTGGCGGCGGGAGCAACTGATGTAGAGCTGATCCAGGAGCGCGCATGACTTTGACCGGCGTCATTCCCCCGGTTTGCACCCCGTTGACCCCTGACTACGAGGTGGACGCCGCCTCGCTGGTCCGGTTGGTCGACCACCTGCTGGCAGGGGGCGTGGACGCGCTGTTCGTGCTGGGGTCGTCGTCGGAGGTGGCGTACCTGACGGACGCGCAGCGCCGGGTGGTGCTGGACACCGTGGTCGGCCACGTGGGCGGGCAGGTGCCGGTGCTGGCCGGGGTGATCGACATGACGACGCCACGCGTGCTCGAACACGTGCGGGTGGCGGCCGAGGCGGGGGTGTCGGGGCTGGTGGCGACCGCGCCGTTCTACACGCGTACCCATCCGGAGGAGATCCGCACCCATTTCCGGACCATCGCCGCGCGGGGCGGGCTGCCCGTTTACGCGTACGACCTGCCGGTTTCCGTGCACACCAAGCTGAGTGCCGAACTCCTGCTCGGGCTGGCCGCCGAGGGGGCGCTGGCCGGAGTGAAGGACTCCAGCGGCGACGACGGCGGCCTGCGCCAGGTCATCCTGGGCCGCGAGGCGCCCTTCAGCGTGCTCACGGGGTCCGAGGTGACCGTGGACTCGGCGCTGTGGATGGGCGCGGACGGCGTGGTGCCCGGGCTGGGCAACGTGGACCCGCAGGGGTACGTCGAGCTCTACCAGTGTGCCTCCCGGGGCGACTGGCAGGCGGCAAGGGCGGAGCAGGAGCGCCTGGTCAGGCTGTTCGAGATAGTCCGTGTAGGCGGCTCACGCATGGGCGGCAGCTCATCGGGCCTCGGAGCCTTCAAAGCGGCGCTTCACCTACGCGGTGTCATCGACTGCCCGATCACCGCGCTCCCGCAGGTTCCGCTCAATGACGACGAGGTAGGCCGGATCGGCAAGCTCCTGGCTGCCGCCGGGCTGCTCTGAACTATGCCGTGCCGGCCAGCTGGGCCACGTCGTCCGCGCCGTCCTCGATCAACTTCGAGGCCAGATTGGACAGGGCCCGCCCAGCGGCCAGCTCGTCGCCGATCCCGGGCACCGGGCGGTCAGTGGGATTGCGTCGGGCGTGCGCCACGCTCTCGTGGCGTTTGCCGTCCGCGGTGAACAGCACCGCCGTGGCCGTGGTCACGGCGTCCTCGTCGTCCTCACTGATCCAGATCTGTATGTTCCACTGTTTGTACTCCATGGAGAAGACACCTCCCTACCTTCGAGGGTCTCTCTTACGAGCCCAAAGGTAAAGGTCAGGCCCCCGGAACGGCCCTGGCCACCCCGGCGGCGGGCCTACGCCGGGGTACGGGTTTCCACCCGGCCGGCTGCTCTGCTCGTTCCTGGTGGCCGCGCCGTCGGCCTTCGCGCTCGGCGTTGCCGTACGGTCAATAGATTGACGCAATGATTGCGTCAATCTATTATGGCAGCATGCTGTACGCCACGCCGTCCCTCGCCGCGGAAGACGGCCGGGTCCTCGAGGAGATCGAGGCGGCCCGACGTGCGTTGCGTCATCAGGTTCGCGCCACACCCGCCAAGTGGACCGCAGGGCTCCGGAGGTTTCTGACCGCCGACGCGGTCGCCGCCTCCAACTCCATCGAAGGCTTCAAGGTCTCCACGATCGACGTGGAAGACCTGATGGAGGGTGAGAGGGACGTGGATGTCTCGGAGGAGAACCGCGAAGAGACCCTCGCCTACCAGCGGATGATGACCTACATCCAGACTCTCCACGACGTCGAGGACTTCCGCTACAGCGCGGGCTTCCTCAACGCGCTCCACTGGATGCTCCAGGGCCACCGCCACACCATGCGCAAACCCGCCGGGCAGTGGCGCAAGGGTCCCGTCTACGTCACCGACGCCCGTGATCCGAGCATCGCCGTCTACACGGCTCCTGAGGCGCTGGACGTACCCAGCCTGATGCGCGAGTTCTGCGACTGGCTCAACACCGACAACGGCGATCACCCGCTCATCAGAGCAGCCATGGCACACCTGCACCTGGTCTCGATCCACCCCTGGGCCGACGGCAACGGACGGATGTCACGCTCACTGCAGACCCTGATCATCGCCAGGGACGGGGTGCTCGCGCCGGAGTTCTCCTCCATCGAGGCATGGCTGGGCAGGCCGGGCAACACCTGGGAGTACTACGCCGTGCTCGCCCGGCGCGGCGCGACCTATCGTCCGGACCAGGACGTTTCCGACTGGATCCGTTTCAACCTCACCGCCTACCACCAGCAGGGACAAACGGTAAAAGCCCGCCTTGAGCGCTCTAATCGGGTATGGGTGCTGTTGGAGGAGTTCGCCCGGCAACGGCGGCTCGACGAACGCGTGGTGACCGCGCTGCACGATGCCGCGATATCCGGACGCGTCCGCCGCACTCGCTACGAGAGCGCCGAAGGCCTCAGCGTTCAACAAGCCCAACGCGACCTACGCGACCTGGTCACCGCCCAACTGCTCACCCCGGTCGGTAAGACCCGCACCCGCTTCTACACCACCGGGCCGGCCTTCCCCGAGGAGGTGCTGGAGGTGGCCCGGACCCCGTCACCCCTGGTGGACCCGTACGGTCCCTAGACCGCGGCTCAGTGCGCCAGGCCTTCCGCGCCTCAGCGAAGACCATGCCGTTCCCCTCGGTGCACGCCCGTGTCAGGGCTTGGAGGGGCCGTCGGAGACCGTGATTTCGTGTTTGTCGCCCGGCGCCAGGAACTCCAGCAGTCTCCGCGCCTCCTCCTCGACATCCTCCAGGACCGGGATCGGCATCCACCGGTGGATGGTGAGCGTGGAGGTGCCCTTGGCGCGGGCGACCGTCCAGTCCCCGGCGGTGAAGCCGTCCACCAGGATGACGCGCGGCACCACGTTCGTGCCCATGAAGCCCTGGAGGGCGGTCGCTCCCGTGTCGGAGATGGCCCGGGAGCGGTCGGCGTACGACAGGAACAGGTTGTCGAAGTCGTACATCAGCCGCACCGGCGCCGGGGTGTCCTCGTCGGGCCGTACGGCGTCGGGCAGGTCGTACAGGGTCCGGCCGGCCTCGTCCCTGAAGCGGACCAGGTCGAGCGAGTCCACCACCTCGCCCAGCCGCGTCAGCCCCGACCACGTCTGCACGTCCATCACCGACGCCGGCCCGAACGCCGCGAGATAGCGCCGCACCAGCTCGGCCGCCGTCATCGGCGGCACCTCGAAGCCCAGCCAGGACTCGGCGCTCGTGTGCGCGATGGGCCCGCTCTTGCCCCACACGCCCCGGGGCGGCACCTGTACGAGCGGCACCAGCCACCGCACGCCCTGGCCGAGCGCGTGCGGATCGTTCGACGGCCACCGCTCGGCCAGTTTCCTGCCCAGCTCGGCGAACGTCATGGGCCGCTCCTCCAGCAGCTCCCGCCCGACCGCGGCCAGCTCGTCCAGGTCGACCCCTTGCCACCGCTTGCCGAACGTCGACGTGGTCATGCGCCCGATGGCGGGCTGCAGCAGCGGCCGGATGGCCAGGCAGTCGCGGGCGGAGACGAGGTGGATCGTGCCGCGCTGCAGCGCGATGCGTACGAGCTCGCGCGAGAGCAGCAGGTCGGCGGCGTCGGCGGGTTTGAAGCCCTCGACCCGGTTCCACAGGCCGGTGTACCAGGTGTGCGGGGTCTGCGCCTGAAGCCCGCCGAGGCGCTCCACGACCTCGACCACGGAGTTGTCGGTGTGGCGCAGCAGGTGCTGGCGCTCGAGCGTGGCCCGGTTGAGCGCCCTGCGGCTGATGAGGGGGTCCATACGTCAAAGGTAGGGGGTGATGAGGTCGATTCCGGACCTCAATAGCTCTTGATCGAACGAAACTAAAACGATCATTTCGAAAGGCATAGGATCGAGGCATGTCCGTCGAGCAGCGCCACAGGCTCATCCTCCGCCAGGTCCGCGACCGCGGCTCGGCCCGGGTGGCCGACCTGGCCGAGGCGCTGGGCGTCTCCGCCGTCACCCTGCGCAGGGACGTCGAGCACCTGGCCGCCCAGGGCCTGCTCGCCAGGGTGCACGGCGGCGTCACGCTGCCCGCCGCGGCCCCCGCCCCGCGGGCCGGCGGGCTGACCATCGGCATGCTGGTCCCGACCGCGCACTACTACTACCCGGCCGTGATCAAGGGCGCCCAGGAGCAGGCGGCCAGGGCGGGGGCGCGGCTCGTGCTCGGCATCTCCCGGTACGAGGACGCCGAGGACCGCGCCCAGGTGCGCCAGCTCGTCAAGGGCGGCGCGGAGGGCCTGCTGCTCACCCCGAGCAGGCAGCCCGACGGCTCCCACGTGGAGTGGCTGGCCGGGCTGAGCGTCCCGGCCGTGCTCGTGGAGCGCCGGGCCAAGTCGGCGGGCCCGGCCGCCACGCTCGACGCGGTCGCCTCCGACCACGCCCACGGCGCCTACCTCGCCGTACGCCACCTGGCCGAGCTGGGCCACCGCGGGCTCGCGCTCGTCGCCTTCCCCAGCCCGACCACGCCGGGGATCCGGGCGGGCCTGCTGGCGGGCGCCTCGGCGCTGGGCCTGGACACCCCCGCGGAGATCGTCATCGACCGCGACCGCACCGACGAGCTCGTGGCGGGCGTGCTGCGCCTGGTGCGCGACCGGGGCGTGACGGGCCTGCTCGTGCACAACGACGAGGACGCGCTCACGCTGGTCAGGCACCTGGGCGCGGCGGGCGTGGACATCCCGGGCGAGGTGTCGCTGGTCGCCTACGACGACGAGGTGGCCGCGTTCTGCTCGCCCTCGCTCACCGCCGTGGCGCCGCCCAAGGAGGAGGTCGGGCGCTGCGCGGTGGACCTGCTGATCGCCCGACTCACCGCGGGCGCCGCCCCGGTCGGCCGCCACGTGGCGCTGCTGCCCGAGCTCAGGCCCCGGGAGTCGTCCGCACCCTCTTCGTTATGATCGATTCGATCGTATTGGTTGCGGGGGGAGCGATATGAGCGCATCACGGCCGAAGACGCTGCTGGCCATGGGTCGACCGGTGGCGGCCCGGCTCTTCACCGGCGAGGTGCGCGACCGCCTGGTCGGCATCGCCGACGTGGACCCCGGCCTGGTGGCCGAGGACTTCGCGGATCCGGCCGTGGCCGAGGCGCTGGCCGGCGCCGAGGTGCTCTACACGAGCTGGTGGTGCCCGCCCGTCACCGGGGACGTGCTGGCCAGGGCGCCCAGGCTGCGCGCGATCGTGCACGCCGCCGGCACCGTGAAGCACCACGTCACCGAGGCGTGCTGGGAGCGCGGCATCGTCGTGTCGTCCGCCGCGGCGGCCAACGCCGAGCCGGTGGCCGAGTTCACGCTGGCCTCGATCCTGTTCGCCAACAAGCGCGTGCTCGACATCGCCGCGCTCTACCGGGAGCAACGGGCGCGGATCGACGTGGACGGCCGCTTCCCCGGGTTCGGCAACTACCGGCGCACGGTCGGCATCGTCGGGGCCTCCAGGATCGGCCGCCGGGTGATCGAGCTGCTGCGGCCGTTCGAGCTCGACGTGCTCGTGGCGGACCCGTACCTGACGGAGGACCTGGGCGTGCCGCACGTCGGGCTGGACGAGCTGATCGAGCGGTGCGACGTGGTCAGCCTGCACGCACCCTCGCTCCCGGAGACCAGGCACCTCATCGACGCGGCCCGCCTCGCCCGCATGCGCGACGGCGCCACGCTGATCAACACGGCCAGGGGCGCGCTCGTCGACCAGGACGCGCTCGTCGCCGAGCTGGCCGGTGGGCGGCTGTACGCGGTGATCGACGTGACCGAGCCCGACCCGCTGCCCGCCGACTCGCCCCTCTTCGACCTCCCGAACGTCCTGCTCACCCCGCACATCGCCGGGTCGCTCGGCGGCGAGCTGTCCCGTCTGGCCCACCAGGCGCTCGACGAGCTGTCCAGGTACGCCCAGGGCCTGCCCTTCCGGTACGGCGTCGAAGCGGGGTCGCTGGCGATAAGCGCGTGATGTCCGTACTGCCGGGGTTCGATGGCGCGGGCAGCGGGTCGGCCCTACGCTGCTCTGCATGCACAAACGGGTGATCGACGGCCGCTTCGAGCTCACGGAGCGGCTCGGTGGCGGGGGCATGGGCCTGGTGTGGCGGGCCTGGGACGTGGCCCTGCACCGCGAGGTCGCGCTCAAGGAGGTACGCCCGCCCGACCCCTCCATGGACGAGCACGACCCGGCGGGCGCCCGCGAGCTGCGGGCCAGGGTGCTGCGCGAGGCCCGAGCCCTGGCCCGGCTGAACCACCCGCACGTGGCCACCATCCACCACATCGTCGACCCCGGCGAGCAGGGCTACCCGTGGATCGTCATGGAGCTGGTCACGGGCGGCTCCCTCCAGGACCGCATCCAGCGCGGGCCCATGTCGCCCCAAGAGGTGGCGCGCCTGGGCCGGGAGGTCCTGTCCGCGCTGCGGGCCGCGCACGCCGTCGGCATCCAGCACCGCGACGTCAAGCCCGCCAACGTCCTGTTACGCGAGGACGGCCGGTCGGTGCTCACCGACTTCGGCATCGCGGCGGTACGCGAGTCCACGAGCCTGACGGCCACCGGGTCGTTCATCGGCTCGCCCGAGTACATGGCGCCCGAGCGCATCAACGGCGTCGAGGGCGACCCCGCCTCCGACTTCTGGTCGCTCGGCATGATGCTGTACGTGGCGGTGGAGGGCCGGCACCCGCTGCGCAGGAGCACCACGCTGGCGACCCTGGCCGCGGTGCTCAACCAGGAGGTGCCGCCGCCGGAGCGCGCCGGGGCGCTCAGCCCCGTGCTGAGCGCGCTGCTCAGGCGTGACCCGGCGGGCCGCCCCGACGCCGAGACCCTCGACCGCATGCTGGCCTCGGCGACCGACCCCGGCGCGCCGCCGCCCCCGATGCCCCCCGCACCCGCCCCGGCTCCGGCGATGCCGGGCCCGCACGCCCAGGGCCCCGCCCCGGCGGGCCCCGCGATGGGCCCCGGAATGGGTCACGCGACAGGTCCTGGGATGGGTCACGCGACGGGCCCCGGAATGGGTCACGCGACGGGCCCTGGGACGCCCGGGCCGCACGCCGCCTACACGGTCCCGCCCAGGGCCGGTCACGCAGGGCCGCCGATGGGCGGGCAGACCATGCCGCCCGGGTACGGCCACGCGCAGCAGCAGCCCCCGTGGGGTCCGGCGCCGATCCCGAAGGCGACCACCATGCACGGCCGCCGCCGCGGCGGCGGCCTCACCGTGGGCATCGTGACGTCGGCCGTCGCGGTCACGGTGGCGGGCGTGCTGGTGTGGCAGCTGATCCCCTCCGCGTCGAGGAGCACCACGAAGAAGGACCCGACGGTGCGCTCCACCTCGGAGGACTCCTCAGAGGTGGAGCGCACCGATCCCGAGTCCCCGCGCGACAGCACGCCCGCCACGCCCGGCAACCTGCACACCCCTGCGGGAATGCGGGCCCTGATCACCAAGATCAAGACCGAGCTCGGCGACACCAAGGTCGTCAGGATGACGGTCTACCCCACGTACGCGTCGATCGAGGCACCGATCAGGCGTGACAAAGAGCTCTATGACACGTACTTCTACCGCGACGGCGAGATCACCCGCTCGAGCGCCGGCGGCAAGGTGAGCACCCCTGTCGTGGACCTGCAGAAGTACAACTGGAACGCTCTCCCCGCCCTGTTGAAGAAGGCCAACAAGGACCTCGGCGTCCCCAAGCCGACCTCGCGCTATCTGATCGTGGACCCCGACTACGCGTTCGCCACCCCGCGCCAGGTGCTGCTCGTCTACGCGTCCGACGAGTATCGCTCGGGCTACCTGGTCGCCAACCTCCAGGGCAAGGTGGTCAAGACCTACGCGAGCGACTAGCAGATCTTCTGGTAGCCGCTCTCCGGGATCAGCCGGGTCCACTCCGCCTTGCTCAGCGACCCGCCCGCCCTGGCGCACACCGCCTGCGCCGCCAGCCCGGGATCGACCGGGCTCTCGCGTACGGTGCCGTCCGGCCCGACGCCGCGCAGCCGCTTGCCGTCCTGGGTGAAGGCCGGTCCGGCGGCCCACGAGCCCGCCTGGCCGACCTCCCGCATCGTGCTCGCGTCCCAGAGCGAGGTACGGGCGGCGTCGATGGCCAGCAGGTCGCCGCCGGGGGAGAAGCGGAGCTCGTCCACCGGGGCCGTCCCCGTCTGGATGGTGCCCCGTGCCTTCCCCTTGCGCAGGTCCCAGAGGAGCACGTGCCCGCCCTCCAGCCCGAACGCCAGCGTGCGCCCGTCGGGCGAGAAGGCGAGCGCGGTCGGCGCGGGCGGGTCCTCGCCGGCGTCGGCGGACCGGTCGAGGACCAGCGGGGTGATCGCGCCGGTGCGCAGGTCGAGGAGCTTGGCGCCGGCGGCCAGCGTCGAGCCGTCGGGGCTGAAGGCCATCGCCAGGTCGCCCGCGCCCTCGTACGCCTTGATGCGCCGCCCCTTGCGCACGTCCCACGTCTCCAGGGTCCTGCCCCGCGCGGTGGCCAGCGTGTCGCCGGTGGGGGAGAGGGCCACGGCGAGCACGTCGCCGCCCGCGTCGATGGCGGCGACCCGGCGGCTGCTGGTCACCTCCCACACGGTCACGGGGTCGCCCGCGACGGCGAGCAGCCGGCCGTCGGCGTCGAAGGCCAGGTCGCCGGCGGCGGCGATGCGGCCGAGCGGCTTGCGCTCCACGGTGTCGGTGAGCTCGATGGAGTCGCCGACCTCCTTGGCGGCGACCCGGCCGTTGCCGGAGAATGCGGCGGAGGGGGCGTCCTCGGACGGCACGGGCAGCCCCGAGACGTCGAGCGAGACGACGGAGCCGGTGCCGCTCAGGTAGCGCAGCGAGCGGCCGTCGGCGGAGAAGGCCAGGCCGCGCTCGGGGTTTCGGAGGGGGTAGGCGCCCGCGAGGCGGCGTTCGGCGACGTTCCAGACCCGGACCTCGCCGTCGCCCGGCAGCGCGAGCAGGCGTCCGTCGGGGCTGAAGGCGGGCGGGTCGGCCGAGGTGTGCCCCAGGGAGTCGGCCCCGACCACCTCGATGCCACGCACGGACTCCCGGGCCATGCGCCCGTCCGCCCGGAACATCTCGGGTGTTCCGGACGCCGTGGGGTTCGGCGTGGTCGCCCGCTTGGGGATGACGGGGCTCGGGGGCCTGGCCGCCACGAGCGTGATCCCGTCGCGCCCGGCCACGGCCAGCGTCGCCCCGTCGGGGCTGAACGCCAGGGCGGGCGCCGCCGCGTCCGCGCCGGTGGGCGGCTGGACCGAGACGGTGCCGGTCTTGGTCCGCCCTGCCAGCTCCCACAGATCGACCCGCCCGCTCAGGCTGGAGAAGGCGGCCCTGGTCCCGTCGGCGGAGAGCGCCACCTGGCGGTCGGCGACGTCGAACAGCAGCCGTCCGCCCCGGTAGACCCTGGTCCTGTTGCCCTGGCCGATCGCGTAGGTGACCGGCTCTAAGGGCGCGCGTCCCGTGGACACCTCGAACGGCCGGCCGTCGGCCGCCTCCGCGAACCTCCCGTCGTCGCTCAGCACGCTGCCCGCCGGCAGCGAGTACGAGCCGAGCCGCTGCCCGCCGGCCAGGTCCCAGACGGCGACCGTACCCGTGCCCCATTTGACCAGTTGGTCGCCGCGCAGCACGTAACGCGCCCGCAGGTCGGCGGCGGGATCGGTGAACACCCCCAGCTCCGGCTGCACCAGCGAGGCCTGCAGCGCCGCCCGCGCCTCGAACACCGGCGACAGCTTCCAGGCCGCCACGCTCAGCCGCATCGCCGTACGCGGATCGGACGACCGCAGCGCCTCCGCCCGGGCGGCCACGGCCCGCGCGTTGGCCTCGACGAGCTGCCCGCGCAGCTGGTTCTGCCCGTGCACGGACACCACGGACAGCGTCACGGCGATGGCCAGCACGGCGGCCAGCGCCGCCAGCGCGGGCGTGAGCAGCCTCCTGCGCTGCTTGGACAGGGTCACGCTGTCGTTGACGAAGTCGCGTTCGAGCTGGTTGAGGCGTAGATGACGGCGCTTGGTCGCGGCCCAGGCGAGCGCCGTGTCGAGCGCCTGGCCGCGGAAGAGGTGGCTCCTGCCGCGCCGGTGCTCCGACCAGTTCCTGGCGGCGTCGCGGATCTCCCGGTGCACGTGCATGCTCTCGCGCTCGTCCTCGACCCAGGCGCGCAGCCGGGGCCAGGCCCGGTAGAGGGCCGCGCTGGCCGGGGCCACCCGCTGGTCGCTGACCGCGACGAGCTTGCCCACGGGCGTCTCGGTCGGGGCCACGCGCACGCTGCGGCGTACCAGGAGACCCGCCTCCATGAGCGGGCCGAGCACGTCGCCCTCGTCGTGCGGGCTGTCGCCGTCGAGCAGGCGCAGCAGCACCCCCGGCACCTCCGCCTGCTGCCGCGGCGTGAGCGCGAGGTAGACCTCCTCGGCCACCTCGCCCAGCGAGCGCGGCCCGGCGTGCCCCTCGGGCGGCCGTACGTCGGCCGGGCTCTCGACCCACAGCTCCGGCGCGGCGGGCCGGTCGGCGGGATCCTTGGCCAGGGCGCGTCCGACCAGCTCGCGCAGCGGCTCCGGCAGCACGCCGAGGTCGGGATCGACGGTCAGCAGCCGGTGCATGACCCCGCCCAGGCTCGTCCCGCTGAACGGATCGTCCCCGGTGGCCGCGAACAGCACCACGGCGCCCCACGCGAACACGTCGGCCGCCGCCCCCGAGTCGCGCCCGGTCAGGACCTCGGGAGCCGTGTACGTGTACGTGCCGCCGGCCGGCAGACCCAGCTCGATCACCTTGGGCCCGTCGGCGGCCAGCAGCACGCTCTCCGGATTGAGCCCCCGGTGCGTCAGACCCGCCTCGTGCAGCGCGCTCAGCGCCGACGCCAGCGCGCCGGCCAGCGCGACCAGCTCGTCGCCCGCGTAGGGCCCGTGCAGCTCGACCGCGCGCCGCAGGTCAGGTCCGTCCACGTATTCGCTCACCACGTACGGCACGCCCTCGTCGTCGCCGACGGCGACCACCTCCGCCAGATGGGGGCAGGTGACCCGCTCGAACCGGCGACCGACCTGGCCACGCGGCACCGTCACCGCGAAGCGGCGGCCCTCGTCGTCGTAGGCGTCGTAAACCACGCCGCGCCCGCCCGCGCCGAGTCTGGCCGCCGGCCAGAAGCCGCCGAGCCTCTCGGGGTCACCGGGCACCAAGCGCATCGTCACTGATGCTTAGATGCACGCCACTGCCCAATGGTTGTCCCAAAGACGCCACAGGTCCCCCGCGCGCCTCGGGGGACCCATGCGTCATGATCATTATGCCAGGCTTCCGGATCTTGCCGGCCATTCGCGCCGGAGCACCGACATGAGCACCGCGTCGTGCCATTCGCCGTCCCACAGCAGGGCGTCGCGCTCGACGCCCTCCTCGACGAAGCCGACCTTCTTGTAGACGTGCCGCGCCCGCTCGTTGAAGGCGTAGACGCCCAGCCTGACGCGGTGCAGCGGCGTCGTGGCGAAGGCGTGGTCGAGGACCAGCTCGATGGCCTCGGTGCCGTAGCCCTTGCCGAAGGCGCGCTCGCCGATGAGGGCTATGCGGAGGTTGCAGGCGAGGTTGTGCTGGTCGAGCTCGTTGAGCACGATCTCGCCGACATATTCGCCGGCGGCCATGATGGCCAGGTCGAGCCGGTCGGCGTGGTCCTTCCTGGTGGCGTACCACTGGTGGGCGGCTCCGCGGTCGATCTCGCCGTGCGAGCCCGTCAGGCGGCCCACCTCGGGGTCGGAGACCAGCTCGAAGAGGCCGTCGACATGCTCCGGGCCGACCGGGCAGAGGGTCACGCGGTCACCCGTCAGGGTGGGCTTCTCGGCGAACATCCCCTTTGGCTATCAGTGCCGATCGCCTTCGGGCAAACCCATTTCCCGCAGCGTCGCGTCCCGCACCTGCTCGGGGGTCTGCTCGCCGACGTCGCACCTCAGGTCCGCGACCTCCCGGAAGAACGGCTCGCGGCGGGCCCGCATGACGGCGGGGCCGTAGTCGGGGCGGTGGCTGCTCGACTTCATCCGCTGGGCCAGCACCTCGTCGGCGGCGTCCACCCAGACCACGAACGCCTTGGCCAGCGCCGCGCGCACCTCGGGGAACTCGACCGTGCTGGCCGCCGCCGCGATGACCTCCGGCTCGCCGGCCAGCTGGTGCAGCACGTGGTCGGCCTCGTAACGGTGCAGGGCCTCCGGTCCCTCGCGCTCGGCGATCTGCGCGGCGGTGCCGCCGTAGCGCTCCTGAAGGAACGGATCGCTGTCGCTGAACGGCAGCCCGAGCGCCTGCGCGATCAGCCGGCCGGCGCTCGACTTGCCCGAGCCCATGAGCCCGACCAGTACTACTGGTTTGTTTTTCGACATGTGGATAGAGGTTCCCGTGTCAAGGAGGTAAATCTGATGACCATCGCCGGAAGCATCATCCTCATCATGCTCGGCGCGATCCTCACCTGGGCCGTCGAGTTCGACCTCGCCGGTCTCGACATCAACGTAGTGGGGGTCATCCTCATGCTCGGCGGCCTCGTCGGACTTCTGTTCGGCATCTACAGGATCAGCGTCACCCGTAGAGCGGTCGGACCCATCGACGAGCCGGTTCACCGTCACGAGGTCTATGAGGAGCCTGAAGCCCGCAGGACCACCGTGTACGAGGAACGCCGCCGCTACGACGAACCACCGCTGTAGGAGGTGAATCGACATGCCAGCTGTTGAAGAGCTGCCGTCGACCATCAAACGTTCGCCGAAGAGAGCGCAGAACACGTGGATCAAGGCGCACGACAACGCCGTGAAGGAGTACGGCGAGGGCCGGCGCGCCCACATGACCGCGTTCGCCGCGCTGAAGCGATCCTTCGAGAAGGTCGGCGACCACTGGGAGCCCAAGAAGGGCCCCTCCGACAAGGCGACGATGACCCGGACGGCTAAGGAGACCACGACGCGGACCAGTGGCCGGACCGGTGGCAAGGCCACGATGGCCCGGACCGCCAAGGCCGCCACCCGGACCGCCAAGGCCGCGATGACCCGGACGGCCAAGACGGCCGAGGGTGTCGTCGAGGGCGTCAACCTCAACGCCACCAGGGAGTACCTGCAGAAGATGGCCGCCAAGCTCGACGTGCGCGGCCGGTCCAAGATGACCAAGCAGGAGCTGGTGAACGCCATCAGGAGGGCCAACAGGAGGCTGACGGCGAAGGCCCGTTGACGGGGGCTTCCCGTTCAGGGGGCCACGCCAAAAGGGAGGGCCGGGGGCATGTCGCCCCTCGGCCCTCATTCATGTCCGGCATATCCATCACAGGAGCCGCTTGACCGCCTCGGCGATGGCGTGGCGGTCGATGCCGGCGTCGGCCAGCTGCTCCTCGGGCGTCGCGGACCCGGGCAGGCCCGTCACGGCCAGCTTCACCACCCGCGGCCCCAGCTCGCTGACCGCGTCCAGCACCGCGTCGCCGAGCCCGCCCTCCAGCCGGTGGTCCTCCACCGTGATCAGGTTGCCCGTGGTGGTGGCCGCCTCGACCAGCGCGGCCGTGTCGACCGGCTTGACCGAGTACAGGTCGATCACCCCCACCGGGATCCCGGCCCCGCCCAGCTCGTCGGCCGCCGCCAGGGCCTCGTGCACGGTCACCCCTGCGGCCACGATGGTGGCCCGGTCGTTGGGCGAGTGCCGCAGCACCCGCGACCCGCCCACGGGGAACCGCTCGTCCGGCGGGTAGATGACCGGCGTCTCCCCGCGCGTGGTGCGCAGGTAGGAGACGCCTTCGACGTCCGCCAGCTCGGCCGTCAGCGCCGCCGCCTGGTTGGCGTCGCACGGG
Organism: Nonomuraea sp. NPDC003201; assembly: GCF_053590415.1. NCBI lineage: Bacteria > Bacillati > Actinomycetota > Actinomycetes > Streptosporangiales > Streptosporangiaceae > Nonomuraea > Nonomuraea sp. NPDC003201. The sequence goes on along the minus strand of NZ_JBSFTC010000076.1, from coordinate 4,104 downwards.
TAGAGCACGGTGCTGCCGTAGACCGCCCGCAGCATCGCCAGGTCCTCCAGGCCCATCTGGGAGGGCCCGTCCTCGCCGATCGCCACCCCCGCGTGCGACCCCACGAGCCGGATCGAGGCCCTGCTCACGCCGGCCATCCTGATGAAGTCGTACGCCCTGGTCAGGAACGCCGCGAACGTGGCCGCGTACGGCTTCCACCCGCGCACCTGCAGGCCGATGGCGGCGGCCACGAGCTGCTGCTCGGCGATGTACATCTCGAAGAACCGCTCCGGGAACTCCTTCCCGAACGCCTCCGCCCTGGTCGAGTCCGCCACCTCGCCGTCCAGCGCCACGACGTCCCCGCGCGCCGCGCCGAGCGCCGCCAGCGCCTCCCCGAACGCCGTCCGCGTGGCCGCCTTGTCCCCCACCTTGTACGCGGGCAGGCTCATCGGCCTGGTCTCGAACCGGTACGGCGCAGCCGGGGCCTCGGGCTTGTGCACCTCCACCCGCAGGTCCCGCCGGCCGCCCAGCTCCTCGACGGCCTTGTCCGGGTCCTTGAGCGGCTTGCCGTGGGCCCCTTCGCGGTTCTCGACCTCCAGGGCTCCCTCGCCCTTGCGCGTCTTGGCCAGGATCACCGTCGGCCGCCTGCGCGTGTTGCTGGCGTCGCTGAGCGCGTAGTCGATCTGCCCGGGATCGTGCCCGTCGATCTCGATCGTGTGCCACCCGAACGCCCCGAACCTGCGCGCGTAGGCCCCCGTGTCCCATCCGTGCCGGGTGGGCCCGCGCTGGCCGAGGCGGTTCACGTCCACGATCGCGGTCAGGTTGGCCAGCCCTTCGCAGCCCGCGTGCTCGGCCGCCTCCCAGATGGACCCCTCGGCGAGCTCGCTGTCCCCGCAGAGCACCCACACCCGGTACGGCATCCGCTCCAGCCGCCCGGCCATGGCCACCCCGACCCCGACCGGCAACCCCTGCCCGAGGGACCCGGTGGCCACGTCCACCCACGGCAGCCGCGGCGTCGGATGCCCCTCCAGCCGGCTGCCCCGCCGGCGGAACGTCAGTAGCTCCTTGTCGTCGACGACCCCGGCTGCCTTGAAGAGCGCATAGAGCAGCGGGGACGCGTGCCCCTTCGAGAAGATCAAGTGGTCGTTGGCGGGGTTGTCCGGGTTCTCGAAGTCGTAGTGCAGGTGGCATGCGAAGAGCACAGCCATCAGATCGGCCGCCGACATCGACGAGGTCGGATGGCCGGACCCGGCCTCAGCGGCCGCCCGCACGGAATCGACCCGCAGTTGCGCGGCCAGCTCGGTCAGGTACTGAAGATCGCGCTCAGGCATCATGGCCTCCTCGGAAGCGGTTCCCCGCCGCCTACCCCGCCAGGCCCGCTTAAGTCAGGCCGATCAGGGGGGACGGGGCTCGACTCATCGCCCGCGCAGTCGCCGGGCGGCCCACGCGGCGGCCGCGCCGCCGGCCAGCGCGAAGAGGACCGCGCCGCGGTGCTGGGACAGCCAGAGCTGGGGGCTGTGGGCGTGGGAGCGCGCGTCGAACGAGCCGTGGGCGCCGTAGTCCACGTCCTCGTCCGCCGGCTTCCACAGGTTGGCGACGCCTTCCGGCGGTTTCTCGTCCGTCTGCTGGGACCGCGCGCCGGTCCTGGCCAGGTAGCGGTCCACCAGCGCCGGCGCCACGCGCTGGGCCAGGAGGGTGGCGGCCGTGCTGGCCCCCACCCAGTACTCCTTGCGCTCCGGGTGCTCGGCCGCGTGCACGATGGCCCTGGCGGCCACCTCCGGCTGGTAGATCGGGGGGACCGGCTGCGGGTGGCGCCGCAGCTTGGACAGCACCCAGTCGAACTGGGGGGTGTTGACCGCGGGCAGCTGCACCAGCGTGATGTCGATGCCGCTGCGGTCGGCCAGCAGCTCCGTGCGGACCGACTCCGTGAACCCCTTGACCGCGTGCTTGGCGCCGCAGTACGCCGACTGCAGCGGGATACCGCGCTGCGACAGAGCCGAGCCGGTCTGGACGATCGCACCCGCGTCGCGCGGACGCATGAGGTCCAGGGCCACCTTCGTGCCCCAGACGTAGCCCAGGTACGTCACCGCGGTGGTGCGGGCGTACTCATCTGGGGAAATATCGGTGAATTTGGCGAAGACGGATGAAAATGCGGTGTTGATCCAGACGGAAATGGGCCCCATCTCCGCCTCTATACGCTCGGCCGCCCTCCGCACCTGGTCATAGTCGGCCATGTCGGCCTCGAATACCTCGCCGGTACCTCCTTCCACTCCCACATCCACGGCGGCGGCGCCCAGCCCGGTCGTGCCCCGGGCGATGAGCGCCACCTTCGCACCCTGGTGCCCGAGCTGCCGGACGACCGCTCGCCCGACCCCGCCGCTGGCACCCGTCACCACCACTACGCGCCCTTCAAGTGGTGTCATGTCGCAGTCAGCCCGCCTCTCCGTCTTGTCGCAGCTTCTGGCGTCGTACGGCCAATGCGATGTCGACCACCGTGGCCAGGGCCACCACGAGCGCGATCCCCGTCATGACGGGCGCCCCGACGATGATCCCGAGCACCGCGAACGCGAACATGAACACCAGCAGGAACGACCCGATCCTGATATGCGCGACGTCGCGTGGCGTCGCGGGCACCATGGCATGACCCCTGATGTCCCGCTCCTCGTGCCACTTTCCGTTATCTGGTATGTCCCTGTTATCCGACATGCCGCCCACCTGCCCGTTCTGTTTGCCCCTTAACTTCCGGGGTAACCACCGCCCCCGGATCCGCGGGTGGTCGAGGCGCACGGCGGGGCGGGGCGATATTTCGGGCAACCGGCCACGGCGGGCCCGGTCAAGCAGGCGGTTATTGACCCTATTCGTGCCGTTTGAGGTGTTAATCCAGGGGCATGCGGCGACAGAAGAAGGAGGCGAGTGATGGAAGCTCCGCAGTACGTCGCGGCCCGCGTCCAGCAGGCGCTGGCCGAGGACGGACGCACGCACGAGCTCGGAATCCGCGTCGACATACGAGGCGACCAGCTGTTCCTGCGCGGTGAGGTCAGCGGGACAGGGCAGCGCGAGCGGCTCGGCCAGGTGGCGCACGAGGCCGCGCCCGAGCTCCACCTGCACAACGAGATCAGGGTCGTGGAGGCCAGTGAGCCGGGGGAGGATGAGCGTCTTGACTGACCTGCGTATCGCGGCCGTCGGAGACATCCACCTGGGGGAGGACGACAGAGGCCAGTACCGCAAGAGACTGGTGGGCATCGAGGAACGCGCGGACGTGCTGATGCTGGCCGGGGACCTGACCAGGCACGGCACGCTGGAGGAGGGGCGGGTCGTGGCCGACGAGCTGCGCGGCCTGCCGATCCCCGTCGTCGCGGTGCTCGGCAACCACGACTACCACTCCGACCTGCAGTACGAGATCGCCGGCGAGCTGCGCGACGCGGGCGTCGTGGTGCTCGACGACGACGGGGCCGTCGTCCAGTGCGGCGACAGGAAGCTGGGCGTGGTCGGCGGCAAGGGGTTCGGCGGCGGGTTCGCGGGCAAGTGCGCCAGCGAGTTCGGCGAGCGGGAGATCAAGAACTTCGTCGCCCACACCCGCTACATCGCCGAGTCCTGGAAGGTCGCGCTGAAGGAGATCGTGGCCGAGAAGCGCGTGGTGCTGTCGCACTACTCCCCGATCAAGGAGACGCTGGAGGGGGAGCCGCACGAGATCTACCCGTTCCTGGGCAGCTACCTGCTGGCGGAGGCGGTCGACACGGCGGGCGCCGACCTGATCCTGCACGGCCACGCGCACAAGGGCAGCGAGAAGGGCATGACGCCGGGCGGCATCAGGGTCCGTAACGTGGCGCTGCCGGTGCTGGGCCGGGCCTACGCGGTCTACTGCCTCGACTGCGAGACCGGGTTCTAGAGGACCATCGCGGCCAGGAGGCAGATGCCGTCCTCGGTCGCGTCGAACGCCCCCAGCATCCCCCGACACCCCTTCGACCAGCGCGGCGCTGCCGCCCCTGACTAGCACGGGGGCGGGGCGCCTGGCGTTCGTCCGGCGGCACCTCGACGTGTTCGAGCGGCTCGCGGTGCACCGACACGCCGGTCTCGTACATCCGCCTGGGGTGACCGCCGGCGGGGCGGGCTCCGGGCCGGGCG